>DASPSB010000038.1:0-29828 GCA_035624135.1 Candidatus Acidiferrales bacterium
CAGAGTTTGCTTGCGTTCGAAATCCGCGGGAACGAGGTGCTGATTGGCCTTGGAGACTTCGATATAGAAGCCGAAGACCTGGTTGTAACGCACTTTGAGCGAGGCGATGCCGGTGCGCTTGCGTTCGCGGTCTTCCATGGCTGCAATCGTCTGACGGCCTTTTGTGCCGAGGCTGCGCAGCTCGTCGAGTTCCGCGTTGTAGCCGGCGCGGATTACGCCCGGCGCAGCCGGCCCGTAGCTTTTCATCGCGGGCGGATCGTCCGAGACGGCACGGCCCACGAGATCACGCACGTCCGCGAGCTCATCGAGATGGGCATGCAACTCCCGCAGCCGGGGCGCGGAGCAACCGGTGAGGAATCCGCGCAGGAGCGGAATGTGTTCGAGGGAATTGCGCAGCGCCAGCAGGTCCCGCGGGGTTGCTGTGGCCATCGCAACGCGGCTGGTGAGCCGCTCGAGATCCTGCACGCCGGCGAGATCCTTGCGAATTTCTTCGCGAATGACGGTCTTGGACTTCAATTCCGTGACGGCATCGAGCCGGGCGTCAATTTCCTGACGGTCGACCGAGGGGCGCAGAATCCAGCCTCGCAGAAGTCGCGCGCCCAGCGGTGTAGCGGTTTCGTCGAGCGCGGAATAGAGCGTGGGCGCGCCGCGGTCAAACGATTCACCGGCTGCAGGAGTGACGAGTTCGAGATTTCGCGCGGAGACGCTGTCGAGCATCATGGCTTCCGGCTCGTCGTAGAAGGCGACGCGATCCAGATGCGCCAAGGTGCGGCCGCCCTTGCCGCTGGTTTCGCGCAGATAGTGCAGAACGGCGCCTGCGGCCGCCGTCGCGAACGGATGCCCCGTCAGCCCGAAGCCTTCGAGCGTGACAACGGAGAAATGTTCGCCGAGTACGCGCTCAGCGTACTCTTCGCGAAAAATCCAGTCGTCGAGGCGGGTTTCCACGGCTCCTGTTTCGCGCATGGCGGAGTCGAAGGCGTGCGCGTCGGCAAAAAGGCCGGCAGGGCGGGGTAGCAAGATTTCGCGGGGACGCAGGACAGCCAGTTCATCGAGCAGGGCGCCCGGCGCCGTCTCGCCGCGCCATTCCGTGGCGCGAAATTCGCCGGTGGAAACATCCACGTAGGCCAGCCCGGCCGCCAATTCCGGCGGCTCCCAGGCGATCGCGGCCAGAAAGCTGTTTTCTTTCGGCTCGAGAAGGGCCCCTTCGGTCGCGGTTCCCGGGGTGATCACCTGAACGACTTCGCGCCGCACGAGCTTGCGCCCCTTGAGTTTGGCAGGATCCTCCATCTGCTCGCAGACGGCCACACGATGGCCTGCGCGCAGCAGGCGCGCGATGTAACTTTCCGCGGAGTGGTAGGGAACGCCGCACATGGGCACGGGCTTTCCCGTTTCCTTATGCCGGGCCGTGAGCGTGATTTGCAGAACACGCGAGGCCACCACCGCGTCCTGGTAGAACAGTTCGTAGAAGTCGCCCAGACGGAACAAGACGAGCGTGTCCGGATATTGGCGCTTGACCGCGTTGTACTGCCGCATGAGCGGGGTGTTGTTTTCGCTCACGCTGGTCTCCGGACAGCACGTTCGCGACTTTCAGGGGTTTTCATTTGGGCGCATTATGTCGGCGGCGTGAGCGGTTTTGCAAGCCGCTGGCAGGGCGCGTCTGCTCCTCGCAGACAGATGGCGCCAACCTCCACTCTCTTCCATATCACGCGACACGGGCCGTTATACTACTTGCCGTGAGCCATCGCTCGGCCAACGAGATCGAAATCAAACTGGCGGCTGCTGACCTCGCTGCCATCCGCCACCGTCTTCGCGACCTGGGAGCGCGCCCCGGCTCGCGGCTGCATGAAGCCAACCTGCTGTTCGACACGCCGGAGAGTTCGCTGCGCCGCCGTGACATGCTCCTGCGAGTACGCGTGGAACGGCGAGCGAAGCGCATCACCCCATCGGTGACTCGCGAAGAGCGCATCGCCCTGCTCGATTCCTGGATGTTCCCGCCGAGGCGCGCGCAGGGGGCGATTGTCACCTTGAAAGGCCCGACTCAGTACACAGCGCCGGCAGACGGCGCCCCGACGGAATCCGCTGGCCGCGCTGAGCGTGCCAACTACAAAATTCGCCGCGAGATCGAGTTCGAGGCCTCGGATGCTTCCGCCTTCCGCGAAATCCTCGAGGTTCTAGGTTTTCGTCCTGCGTTCTATTACGAAAAACTTCGCACGACGTATCGTGTGCGCGGATTTGGAAATCTTCTCGTATCGCTGGATGAAACCCCGGCGGGCACTTTCCTGGAACTCGAAGGACATCCGAAATCGATCGACCGCGCGCGGGAGGCGCTCGGTTATCGTCCGGAAGACGCTATCCTGCTCAGCTACGGCGCGCTCTATGCTGCCTATCGCCGCGCCGCGGGCCTGCCGATGACGGACATGTTGTTCGTTCGAGAACGCTGAGGGCTGCCGGAGGCAGGGCGCGTAATGCGGTGACGGGTCTCTCGGTACCCCTTTCGCCACTGGCACACCATCCTTCGATTGCCGGAGGGAGCCGCCTAACCTAGCCTCCTCGTGAGCCCCATGGACACCATCGAGCGCCTTTGGACCTGGGAGATGACGCATCTCCCGCTGCTCACAGTTGTTTTTTGCGGCTTTCTGCTGGTGCTCTATTTGCTCGATTTCTACCGGCCGAGCCGCTCGAAGCGGCAGTTTCGCGGCCCCTTTGCAGCGGCGCCATTTGAGTTTGAGCCGGAGTCCCTCGGCGGCAGCCCCTATGCGCAGCTCGCCTGGGCCAGCTTGCTGGGGCTTTATCTCGAGCTGCTGATGATCCGCCTGGTTTCCTCCGAGATCCGCATCTTCGCATATCTCAAAAATTTCGTACTGATTGCCTGCTTCCTGGGCTTCGGACTGGGGTGCTATTTGTGCCGGCGCCGTGCCAATCTTGTTGCCCTTCTGCTTCCGCTCCTTGCGGTCACGACGCTCGTTTCCGCTCGCTGGGCCGGACTGCGCGAGATGGTGGTGAATCTCCAGGGCTTCATCGGCAAACTGTCGGAGGTTGAAACCTGGGGCTTGCCCTCGCTGCCACACACGCTGGATGCCTGGAACGGAGTCCTGATCACCATCGCCGTCGCGCTCCCACTTTTTGCCGTGGTTGCCCTTACCTTCGTTCCCATCGGGCAGGTGGTGGGGGGGTGCCTCGAACGCGGCTGCCGCGGCATCCCCGGCTACACGGTCAACATTCTCGCCAGCCTGGCGGGCATTCTGCTGTTCACGCTACTGGCTTTTCTCTCGCAACCGCCTGCTGTGTGGTTTGCGGGCGCCGGCATTGCTCTGTTGGCGCTCGTCTGGCGCGTTCCTCGTCTCCGATGGGCGTCCCTGGCAGTCATGGCTGCGGTGGTCTGGCTGGCCGCTCAGGCCGGCAGCGGAACTCCTTACACATACTATTGGTCGCCCTACCAGAAGCTGGGCATCCGGCCGCTGGGACAAAATGGCGAAATCGATTCCTACGAGCTGAAGACCAATGATAGCTGGTACCAGCAGATGCTGAACCTTTCCGATGACTACGTGCGGCGGCATCCCGAGGTCTTCGCAAACAATCCCCTCGAATGGAACCCGTACAACCTGCCGTATCACTTCTATCCGAATCCGCCGACAGTGCTTGTCCTCGGCGCGGGAACCGGCAACGACGTTGCCGCGGCGCTGCGCAACGGCGCTGGGGAAGTGGACGCGGTAGAGATCGACCCCCTCATTTTGAAGTTGGGCCGCGAGCTCCATTTCGAGCATCCCTACAGCTCTCCCCGTGTGCACGCCATCGTGGACGACGCGCGCAGCTATCTCCAGACTTCGCAAGAACAATACGACTTCATCCTCTTCTCGCTGCTCGATTCCCAGACCACCAATCCGTTCTACTCGAACATTCGCATCGACAATTACGTTTACACGCGCGAGGCCATGGCGGCCGTTCACCGGCTGCTGAAGCCCGATGGGCTGCTGCTGGTGAAGTACTGGGTTGAGACCCCCTGGATCGGCGGGCGACTGCTCGAGCTGCTCAACTCCACCTTTGACAGACCTCCGTTGCAGGTGGGCGCACTCAACACGCGGTACGGCACCCCCGGGCATTTCTTTATTTGTGGTTCCAAGGAGCGTCTAGCCGCCGCGCTGCGGGATCCGTCCCTAGCCGCTTACGTCAGCACGCACAGCGCATTTCCCACTGCCCCGGGGCGTATTACCACCGACGATTGGCCCTATTTCTATCAACGCGAGCCCGGTATACCGACCATCGTTGTGCTCATCTCCGCGGCGCTGCTGCCGATCTGCTGGCTGCTGTTGCGCTCGACGGGAACCGCCGGACGTGGCATTGAGTGGCACTTCTTTTTCCTGGGGTCTGGCTTCCTGCTGCTGGAGACACAAATCATCAGCAAAATGGCCCTGGTATTTGGCACGACTTGGGTGGTCAATTCGGTGGTCATTGCCGCACTCCTGCTCCTAATCGTGGGGTCAAATCTCTTGGTGGAATGGCGCCCGGGGGTCCCAATTGGGGCCGCTTATGCGGGCATTTTCGCCTCGATCGCGATTGCGTACTTCACCCCGGTCCGGCTGCTTTTGTTTTCATCCCTGGCCCTGAAGGTCGTAGCCGCGTCCCTGGTTCTATGCCTGCCCGTGTTCTTCGCTGGAATCGTGTTTATCCGCAGCTTCGCCACGGCCGGATTCCGGGGGGAGGCCCTGGGGTCGAACCTGTTTGGCGCCCTGGTCGGCGGCCTCCTGGAATGCTCCTCCTATTGGTTCGGGCTGCGCTTCCTCCTGATCCTGGCGGCAGGCCTCTATCTGGCTTCCTGGGTTGCCCTCGTTCAGCATCGTGAGCCGTTACCGGCACAATCCCAATAGCGCGGGGCGCACTTTTGCGAGCGATGCAATATTTTTTCGTGGAATTCTCACTCTTTCCTTGACAAACCCCATCACTGCTTCTAGACAGGGGAGGGAATCACTGATTCGGCGATGACGCATTCCACCAACTGCGGCGCGTGCGACATCCTGACTCCGGGCGGTTCCGGAGCCGGAGGGTGCACCACCGAAGATCACCCGCCGAGTACCAGGCCCTTCGGGGCAACTCGTCGGAGATCGAGGGTTTGGCCCGGGAGGGGCGGCAGCAGCCCCGGATAGGACGCCCTTCACTGGCAGCATGCCGGCCCGTGGCCAAGGAATGCTTAGCGCCACGGGCTTTCTGTTTCCGGCCGGCACAAGGACCACGTCGCCTGAGCCCGATTGCCGTCTTAGCGCTTGAAAGGAGGCCCCATGCTCCATGCCACTGAGCTGCTGGGCGCAAATGTGAACGATGCCCAGGGCAACTTCGTTGGCCGCGTCCGCGAACTCTTCATCGTGCCTGCCGACCACCCCGGCCGGGTCTCCCGGATTCTCCTGGGCCGTGGCCGCTACCAGCCGCTTGTCGCCCGCCATGACCAGGTTGCGGCTGCGGAACCAGGGAAGCTCTCGCTGACCGTGGGCGAACAGGCACTCGAGCCTTTCCAACCCAACGAAGCCTGGCTGGCCGTGGGCAAGGACCTGCTCGACCAGCAGATCATAGACGTGAATGGCCGTAAGGTAGTCCGGGTGAACGACGTAAATTTTGACGATCGCCGGACGAACGGTAACGTGGAGCTGCGCGTGTTCCAGGTGGATGCGGGAATTCAGGGTGCCGCCCGCCGGCTGCTGCGCGGCCTGCTCTCGCCGGCCGCGATCCGGCGCCTCCAACAGGGACTTCCCTCCACGCTTCTCCCCTGGGATTTCGTGAATCTGATTGAGCCCGACCGCCTGCGCCGGGTAAAGCTGCGCATCGGCAGCGACAAGCTCAGCCAAATCCATCCCGCCGAACTTGCCGACATCGTCGAGGAACTTTCTCCCAACGAGCGCAACTCCATCATGGAGTCGCTGGACGAGGAGACAGCGGCGGAAACGCTGGCAGAGATGGACGAACGGCTCCAACCGCAGGTGGTCGAGAATCTGGGCGTGGAAAAAGCCGCCGATATCATCGAGGAAATGGATCCGGACGAAGCCGCCGATCTTCTGGCCGAGCTGCCGCCGGAGACTTCGAAAGAACTGCTCGAAGAACTGCCGCGCGACGACGCCCAGGAAGTGAAACGCCTGCTCCAGTACGAAGAGCACTCCGCCGGAGGCATGATGACCACCGAATTCGTCCTGGTGGGCGAAGATGCCGAGCGCGACGAGGTGATCGGCTGGGTCCGCGGTCTGGATCTCAATGCCGACCAGCTCGATACCATTCTCCTGATCAACAAGCAGGCGGTTTTTGCCGGGGCGGTCACCATCGGCCGGTTGCTCATGGCAGATTCCGGAGTCCAGCTTTCCACGCTGCGCATGGATCCGATCGTCTTCCTTTCCCCGGAAGCGAAAGACAAGGAAGTGTTCGAACTATTCGACAAATACAATCTGCGCACTCTGGCCGTGGTGGACGGGAACCAGCGGCCTTTGGGAGTGATCACGGTGGACGACGTGGTGACCCATCTGCGCGAGAAGGCGTGAGCGAAGGCCGGCGAGAACATAGAAATGGCGGAGCCGCTCATCAACGGGCAACCTGCCGGGTGGACCAGCCGCATGGCACGCCTGCGCGCGCAGCGCCGGCATCTGTGGCGCCGATTCGCGCTGTTCCTGGCTGTTGTGGGCCCGGGAGTGATCACCTCGAACGTAGACAACGATGCCGGCGGAATTACCACGTATTCTGTTTCCGGTGCGCAGTACGGCTATGCGCTGCTCTGGTCGCTCATCCCCATGACCATCGCCCTGTATGTCAGCGAGGAAATGTGCGCGCGCATGGGAGTGGTCACCGGAAAGGGCCTTTCCGATCTGATTCGCGAGGAATTCGGCTTCCGCACCACTTTTTTCCTGATGGTGGTGGGGTTCCTGGTGGATCTCGGCAACGTGACCGCGGAATTTGCCGGAGTGGCCGCCTCCATGCAGATTTTCGGTGTGACCAAATACATCGCCGTGCCCATCGCAGGGCTCGTGGTTTGGATCCTGGTTCTGCGTGGGACATACCGGCAGGTGGAAGCCATCTTCCTGGTGGCCTGTACGTTTTATCTTTCCTATTTCTTCAGCGCGATTCTCGCGCATCCGAAATGGACGGAAGCGGTCAAGGCCACCTTTGTGCCGCACTTTAGTTTCCAGCCTGAATATCTGCTCACGCTGACGGCGCTGGTCGGCACGACAATCGCTCCCTGGCAGTTCTTTTATCTCCAGGCCGGGTTCGTCGAGAAGAAGATAGGCCCGAGGCAGTATGCCCAGGCCCGCCTCGACGTTCTGTTCGGAAGTATCAGTTGCATGGTGATCGTCTTCTTCATCATCGTCTGCTGCGGAGCGACGCTGTTTGTGTCCGGCCATCGGAACATCGCCGACGCGGCCGAAGCCGCCCAGGCGCTCGCGCCGCTTGCCGGCCCCTGGGCCAAGGCGCTCTTTGCGTTCGGCCTGCTCAACGCTTCACTTTTCGCTGCGAGCATCCTGCCGCTTTCGACGGCGCATGTGGTGTGTGAAGGTCTGGGCTTCGAGGCCGGCTTGGACCGCAAATTCCGGGAGGCCCCGGTGTTTTACTGGCTGTATACAGCGCTGGTGGTGATCGGAGGGGCGATCATCCTGATTCCCGGCGCGCCGCTGCTGAAAATCCTTATCCTTTCGCAGGTGGGGAACGGAGTTTGGCTTCCCATTGTGCTGATTTTCATGATTCTGCTCTCCAACCGCACCGATCTGATGGGGGCGCGCAAGAACGGTCCCCTATTCAATCTTGTGGCCTGGGTTTCCAGCGTTATCATGATTGCCCTCACCCTTATTCTCCTCTATCAGGCGATTGCGAACCCCAGCTCGATTGGCATATAGCGCCCGCTTTTTGAGCTGTGCTCGGCAATCCGCAGAAGTATAGGTGAGCGTCCGCTTATATGCCGGGGCGTCCGAGCAGCAATTGCAGCAATGACTTCCAACGGCTGGGGCGAGGCGGCATGGTGGAGTCGGGGGATCCAGTTTGGAATTCGGCGCGCGCCTGCCCTTCCAGTCCTATTGCGCCCCAGAATGCGGCTTGGGGCGAGATAAACTGGACGGCGAGTCCACGCACCTTTCCTTCCGTTGTCGTGCGCAAGCTGAGGACCTGCACCATGACGGTTTGACGGGAAAGCAGGTTGGTCAGCGCAGCCTCCTTCCCGAAGGGCGGGTGCTCGGCGAGTTCCAGGAGGCCGCCGTGGTTGCTGCCTTCAATGGCATGGCCTTCTGCGCTTACGGGGAGACTGTCGAGGCCTATCCACTTGAGGGCAACGGGAACGACCAACGGGAACCGCTTGCTCCTCCTGCGGTCCTCGGGCCGTGGGTTTTGCATTGTCGCGGAATCTTGGGAGTCCATAACCCTCCCGCCGACGGGGAAAGTTCCCGGATTCTATCATTTGGGGACGTTTCAGGCGACGCCCTGAAGCCGTCTTCGGCTCTTGAACGCGTTGCCCCACGTTGCGCCTCCCCACTGCCTGTGTTACTTTCGGTTGAAGCCTCCGCGTGGCGTGTAAAAGTGAAAACGCCCGAGTCACTGCCGTCACCTTCGAAATCCGAGCTGGCGCTGCTCGATAAACTCGATCGCAAGCGGCTTCCGCGTCACGTCGCCGTCATCATGGACGGGAACGGCCGGTGGGCGCAGCGGCGCCATCTGCCGCGCATCGAAGGGCATCGCCGGGGCGTCGCTGCCGCCCGTGAGACCATCGAAACGTGCGCCCGGCTGGGCATCGGAGCGCTCACGCTCTACGCGTTCTCCGCCGAGAACTGGCGGCGTCCAAAGGCTGAAGTGGATTTCCTGATGCGGTTGCTGCGTGAATATCTGCGAAAAGAATTGCCCGTGATTCACAAGAACAATATCCGGCTGAGTGTGATCGGCCGCGCCGAGGAACTTCCTCCCGCCGTACAGGAGGATATCGGGCACGGCATGAGGCTCACCTCCGGGAATTCCGGGATGCGGCTGGTGGTGGCCTTGAATTACGGCGCCCGCGCGGAGCTCGTGGACGCGTTCAACGCGGTACTGGAAGAAACGCGGGCCCGCGCCACGAACGGGGAACTGGCCGCACTGCGCGTGACCGAGCAAATGATCGCCGACCATCTTTACACCGCCGGGCTGCCCGACCCCGACCTGCTGATCCGCACCAGCGGCGAGCAGCGGGTGAGCAATTTTCTGCTCTGGCAGATCGCTTATGCGGAAATTCACGTGACCGACGTCCTGTGGCCCGACTTCAACCGCGCGCGACTCCTCGAAGCCTTGATCGATTTCCAGGGACGCGAACGGCGCTACGGCGGCATCGAGCCCGCATCATCGAATTGATCCCTCCGCGCATGTCCAGTCGTTTTCACTTGCATGGGCGCTCAGGCACGCGTTGGGGGGAGAGGCGGGCATGACCGGCACGCGCGTTTTGACCGCAGCGGCGCTGATTCCCGCGGTTGTCGCGGCAGTCGTGTGGACCGACACCTGGGTGATTGCGACTCTGGTCGCCGCAGTCGAGGTCTTCTGCCTGCACGAATTCTTCCGGCTGAGCGCTGCAGCCGGCGTGGGGGGCGATCCACGATGGACTACGGTATGCGCGCTGCTGCTTGTGGGATTGCAGTGGATGGTTTCCCTTTACCCCGGGGTGTGGATGAGCAGCGATTTCGGTGTGCTGTATGCGCCGGACCGCACACCTCTTCCACCCGAAGTCGCGCTGGTCGTTTTCCTGCTCGGCGCTGCCGCTCTTGCCGTATCTGGCCGCGCCCCCTGGAAAGACTCCATCGCCCGCCTTGGCGTGGACAGCGCGGGGCTCCTGCTCATTGCATTCCCGCTGAGCTTTCTAGTGCCCCTGCACGCCACGCACGGACTCGGGCCCAAGATGATGCTTTTTCTTCTCGTTCTGCTGTGGGTGGGTGATTCGCTGGCCTATTTCACCGGCCGAGCCATAGGGCGCCACAAAATGGCCGAGGAGCTGAGCCCTGGAAAAACCTGGGAAGGCGCCGTCGCCAATCTTGCCGGCTCGGTTGCGGTCGGATTCGCAGCGGGGCGCTGGATTGCCCTGCCGGCCATCCATCTTTGCGCCATGGCCGTGCTTGCCAATCTCGCCGGCCAGCTCGGCGACCTCACCGAGTCGGCCTACAAGCGGGCTGCGGGCGCCAAAGATTCGGGTTCTTTGCTTCCCGGCCATGGCGGAATGCTCGACCGCGTCGATTCGTTGATTTTTGCCACACCCGTGGTCTGGTACTATTTTCGTATGCTGCTCCCGGCTGTGAGTTAACGTCCGGGCGCGGGGCCTCGTTCACCAAGCATGAAGCTAATTTCAATCCTCGGCTCGACCGGCTCGATTGGCCGCCAGTGCCTGGACGTCGTCAGCCGCCATCCAGACCGGTTCCGCATAGTCGCGCTGGCAGCCGGTTCGAGCATCGAGACGCTCGCCGAACAGGTTCGCGCCTTCCGCCCTGAATTGGTCTCCGTGGGAGACGAGTCGGGTGTGCGCGCGCTTAAGTCGCGGCTAGGCGCCTCGAATGGCCGCGGCCCGGAAATCCATGTGGGAACCGCAGGTTTGGAGGCGGTTGCCACGCATCCCGCCGCGGATATCGTGCTCTCCGCCGCCGTGGGCGTGGTCGGCCTTCCTGCCACCTTCGCCGCGATACAGCATGGAAAATGCGTGGCCCTGGCGAATAAGGAAGTTCTCGTGGCCGCGGGCGAAGTTGTGATGGCGGCGGCGCGGAAGGCGGGCGTGACACTTCTGCCCGTGGATAGCGAGCACAACGCCATCCACCAATGCCTGCGCGCAGGCGGAGCGAAGGAAGTTCGCCGGCTGGTGCTGACGGCGTCCGGCGGACCGTTCCGCACCACACCGATTGCGAAGCTCGCGCGCGTCACTCCCCGGCAGGCCCTTGCCCACCCCAACTGGCGAATGGGCCAGCGCATCACCATTGATTCCGCCACGCTGATGAATAAAGGCTTCGAAGTGATTGAGGCGCACTGGCTGTTCGAAATGCCGCTCGACCGCATTGACGTGGTGATTCACCCCCAGTCGATCATCCACTCCATGGTCGAGTACGTGGATGGTTCCGTTCTGGCGCAACTCGGACCGCCGGATATGCGTCTCCCTATCCAATACGCGTTGACCTGGCCGGAACGCGTGCCGTCGGCTGGTTTCTCGCTCGACTGGGCGCGCATCAAACAGTTAGAGTTTGACGCGCCCTCGCCGAAGAAATTCCCATGCCTCGAACTGGCCAGGCAGGCCATCCGTCGCGGAGGGGCGGCGCCGTGCGCGCTGAACGCCGCGGATGAGACCGCGGTGGCAGCGTTCCTGGCTGGCCGGGTTCCGTTTCCGGCAGTGGCGCGAATCGTGGAGCGGGTACTGGAGCGGACGCCGACTACGCCGCTCGGCTCCATAGACGACGTGCTTGCCGCCGACCGGGAGGCGCGACGTATGGCGGAAGGATTTGTCGCAGCGGAAAGCTCGCGCGGCGAAAAGAGAGGGAAGTAACGGATGCTCGACACGCTCCTCCATGGGCAGCTATTGCTGGCCCTGTTTTCATTTACCGGCACGCTTCGTCTGATCGTGACCGTGGCGCTGGGACTTACGCTGATCATCCTGGCGCACGAGTGGGGGCACTACATCGTGGCGCGGCTGGCCGGCGTGCGCGTCGAGGTGTTTTCTATTCTCGGGTTCGGTCCGCGACTCTTTGGCTGGCGCCGGGGCGACACGGATTTCCGGTTCAGCTTAGTCCCGCTTGGCGCTTACGTCCGCATGGCGGGGGAATCGGCGGAGGGAGGGGTCGCCGGCGCGCCCGATGAGTTTCTTTCCAAAACCCGCTGGCAGCGCGCGTTGATCCTCGCGGCGGGTCCGGCAATGAACGTGGTTTGCGCCGTGGTGTTTCTGTTTCTGATTTTTTCGATCTACGGTATTCCTGAAGCGGCTTATCTGACGAACCCAGCGGTGTTGGCGGGCGTCTTGAAGAATTCTCCGGCCGCGGAGGCCGGGCTCTCGGCCGGCGACCGGCTCGTCAGTGTGAATGGGAAGACGGTGTCTACCTGGGAGGACGTTGGCCGGGCATTCGAGGGAAAGCCAAGCCTCGCGCGCGCGGATATCGTGTACGAGCGGGCGGGACAAACACAGAGTGTGAGCGTTTCCGGCGGCCCCACCACAAGCAAATTGACGGAACTGGTGGGCTATCCGGATGAGGCGGTTCAAATCGTGGGCGTGGTGCCAGGTTCCGCGGCGGACCGAGCGGGGCTGAAGGTCGACGATGTGGTGAAAGCTGCCGACGGCCAGCCGGTGAAGAGCGTGGATCAGTTTGTCGAGAAGATTCAGGAGTCCGCCGGGCGCGTGGTCAGTCTAGACGTAGTTCGGGAAGGCCGTACCATCGCGTTGGACGTAAAGCCAGTCGAGGAGGCACTGCCCGACGGACGCCGAGTCGGACGCATCGGCATCCAGCCCGGCGCCGCGGACTCTCACTACCGCCGCCTATCGGTAACGCAGGCCGCCACTGTGTCCGTATCGGAGATCGCGAACTTGACTGCGCAAATTTGCGGCACGGTCTGGCAGCTTGTGGTTGGACGCGCATCGATTCAAGATCTACAGGGGCCAGTGGGCATCGCCCGCATTTCCGGCCAGGCCGCTCAGCGGGGAATACCGGATTTCATCTTCGTACTGGCACTGATCAGCCTGAATCTGGCCATCGTCAACCTGCTCCCCATTCCGATGATGGATGGCGGCCAGCTTCTGCTACTGGGGCTGGAAGGCGCACGGCGCCGGGATTTCAGCGGATCGTTTCGGGAGCATTTCCTGCAGGTGGGGATTGCCTTCCTTCTACTCCTGATTGTGCTGGTTATGTACAATGACATCAGGAAGCTGATCCCGGCCAAGTGGCTGGGCTGAGCGAGGCTATGGAAACCGCAGAAGTCGCCAACCGGGTCTCCAGCGGGGAGCGTATCAACGCGGGCGCCCGCGCCGGCCGCCTGGAGGCTGAACTCGGCTCCCGCGGGCGCAGGCTGACGCGCCAGCGCCGCGTGATTGTGCGCGTGATGGATACGGCGCAGCGCCACCTGGACATCGACGAAATCTACGAGCGGGCCCGGAAGCTGGATCACCGCATTCATCGCGTCACCGTCTACCGAACGGTGGATCTGCTGAAGAAGATGGGGCTGATTGACGAGCTCGACCTGCTGCACCTGCGGGGCGACCGGCACTACTACGAGACGCACGCTCCGCGCGAGCACATCCACATCGCCTGCCTGCGCTGTGGCAAGGTGCGCGAGTTCGAGTCCTCGTTGTACGACGAAATGAAGCGCCAGATCGAGCAGCAGCTCGATATGAAGATCACCGTGAGCCGCACCGAAGTCGGCGGCTACTGCCGCTCCTGCCTGCCCGCAGCGAAGCGCGTGCGGGCATCCTGATTTCCGGAACGAGCCCGCAGTTCTTCGAAGAAGGCCCGCACCTGCTTTACGTCCTTCCCAATCTGCTCCTTCAACTCCGCGGCCGACGCGAATTTCTGCTCCGCGCGTACCCACTTCCAAAATCTGACTTCGAGCCGCTCGGGCGTATTGCCTTCCGCAAAATCCAGGATATTCGACTCCACGGTCACGCCTCCGCCATCAAACGTGGGCCGCACACCCACATTCGTGGCCGACTGCAGCCAGCCGTTCCCCACGCGCGTCTCCGTGGCGTACACGCCCCGCGCGGGAAGCACCTCCTGATCGGGCGCCAAGTTCAAGGTCGGCACAACCAGACGCTTCCCGCGGCCGGCTCCCGCCACCACGCGCCCCGTCAACGAATACGGACGCCCTAGCAGGCGAGCCGCCGCGTCCATGCGGCCTTCGGTGACGGCTTGCCGCACGCTGGTGCTGGATACGATCTCGCCACCCACCGCAACGGGAAGCATGATTTCGACGTCGTAGCCATGCTTGTCCCCCAGCCGCTCGAGCAGATGCACATCGCCCGCGTGCCTGTGTCCGAACCGGAAATTCTCTCCAACAATGATCCGCTGCGCATGGAGCGCTCCGGCCAAAATGCGTCCAACAAAGTCCTCCGCGGTTACCTTGGCCAATTCCTGTGTGAACGGCAGGATGAGCACGGCCGCCAGCCCCAGCTGCTCCATCCATTCCAGGCGCTGGGCGAGCGTCGAAAGCAGCGCAGGTGCATGCTGCGGGCGCAGGATTTTCAGAGGGTGCGGATCGAAGGTCACCGCCGTCGCCAGCGCTCCCAGCTGCCGCGAGTCATCAATCACGCGTCGCAAGATCGCCTGGTGCCCGGCATGAACGCCGTCGAAGTTCCCAATGGCGAGAGTGGTCCGACGGCCCGCCACGGCGCGGTCGGCGCGCCATTGCTCGATCCCGCGCACGATCCGCAGGCTCATGTCAGGGTCACCTCAAAGGTGAGGCCGTCGTATCCCAGCCGCACGTTTGCCGGCAGCCGCGCGTTGGTTTCTTCATGCGGCAGATCGTGGCATATGTGGGTGAACCACGCTCTACGCGGCGCGACAGCGCGGACGATTTCCAGGGAATTGGCAACCGTGGAATGCATAGGATGCGGTTTGTCCCGCAGCGCACTCAGGATCAGATCATCCAGATCGCGCAGCAGTCCAATCGACGCAGCTGGGATCTCAGAGAAGTCTGTCAGGTAGGCCGCACGCCCGAATCGGAAGCCCAGCACATCCGTATTCCCGTGCCGCGCCGGGATCGGCTGGAAGTTCACGCCTCCCGCTTCAAACGGCCCGCGAATTTCCCGCAAGTCCACGGCGGGCAGCGTGCTCAATGTGGGCGCGTCGTCGAAGATGTAGGCAAACGTGCGCCGCAGGATCTCGAGCGTGGGCGCGCTCGCGTAGACGGGCACGTGCTCCCTCTGCTGCAGGTTGAATGGGCGGATGTCATCCAGCCCCAGGATGTGGTCGGCGTGCCCGTGGGTAAACAGCACCGCGTCCAGCCGCCGCATGCCGGCGCGCAGCGCCTGCTGGCGGAAATCCGGCGACGTATCGATCAGGATGTTTCGTCCATTCGCGCTGAGCAGGATCGAGGGGCGGGTGCGGTTGTCGCGAGGGTCTTCTGACCGGCAAACCCGGCACTGGCATCCCAGCGACGGCACGCCCATGGACGTGCCCGAGCCGAGCATGGTTAGCCGCACTGAACCCGGCCCGCCTGCCGGACGGGCAGGCGGAGCATCTTGTGGAGGCGAATCCATCGGAACCTGCCTGCTGTGCTCTGATCCTGCGTGGAATCTGGCAGGAACTGCCTGCTTACCGCCGCGAGGCCGATTTGCGACCAGCGCCTTGCTCGGCGACCGCGGCGGCTGCCGCTTTGCTCATCTCCAGATAGCTGAATTTCAGCGACCCCAGGATGTCGGCAAGCATGCGATCTTCTTCCGGGGCCAGGTTGCCGTGCGTCTTGTCTCGCAGGGCGTCGAGCATGTCAATCACCTCGCGCGCCCCTTCGATGTCCACCATCGTCTGTCCGGTAGCTGGGTCCTGGATTCCCGTGAGCAGCATGGCTGCCTGGTTTGCCAGGCTCTTCACCAGCAGGTCAAAATAGGGCGAACGTGTCGCTGCGGGTTTTTCCGGAGCGGGCGGCGCGGGGGCCGGCGTAGTGCTGTCTACCGGCGTCCTGGGGGCTTCCGCCTTAGGCGCTTCTTTTTCCTTCTGCGCCTGTTCCAGCGCCTCCGGACGAAGCTGACCATCTTCCGTGAACATCCGACGGTCAATCACACGGAAGCTGGTGTCGTTTTTGTCGTGAGCCACGGAAGGTCCTAAGGTCCGCTGTGATGAATTGCTCGTGGTTCAGTTTATCACTGAGGCGCGCGGGCAACAAGCTCGGCACTATCCGGTTTGTCCCTTGTACTTTCCACCCCGCTGCCCTAGATTGAGTGAATTGGTTTCGAAACGGGTACACCAGGGTGTCGCGCAAATTTGAAGATCTCGTCGCGCTCCAGCAGCGCCTGCTAGCTCCCGGCGGCTGTCCCTGGGACCGCCAGCAGACCCACCAGACCCTGCGCACCTACCTACTGGAAGAAACCTACGAAGTTCTTGACGCGCTGGATTCGTCTGCCGCTGACCCGAAGAAGCTCGCCGAAGAACTCGGCGACCTGCTTCTCCAAATCCTATTCCATGCAGAACTCGGCAGGCTCGCGGGTACATTCGATCTCGGCGATGTAATCGAAGCCATCTATCTCAAGATGGTCCGTCGTCATCCGCACGTATTCGGCGACACGGAAGCGCGCGATGCCGCCGCAGTCCTGAAAAACTGGGAGCAGATCAAAGCCCAAGAGCGCCACAAAGCTGAGAAAGAGTCTGCAGTGCCTGACGCTTCCGCGTCGCTTATGGACGGCGTACCGCGTTCCATGCCCGCCCTGATGCGCGCCCATCAGCTCACGCGCCGCGCCGCCAACGTTGGTTTCGATTGGGAATCATCCGAGGCCGTTTTGGACAAGGTTTCCGAAGAAGTGCGCGAGCTCCGCGCCACTCGGGACTCCGACCGCGGCCGCCTCGAGGAAGAGGCCGGCGATCTTCTTTTTGCCGCAATGAACGTCGTGCGTTTCCTGAAGCTCGATCCCGAGCTGGCTCTCCGCCGCGCCAACGAGAAATTCGAAGCCCGGTTTCGAGCCATGGAGCAGGAAGCCTCCCGCGCAGGCCGCAAGCTCGAAAACGCTACTCCCGCCGAACTGGACGCGCTATGGGAACGCGTCAAAGCCGCCAGCCGCGAGACCGCGCAATGAGCAGCTCCGCCCCTGCCGCCATCCAAATCCGCGCCTGCCATTCGCTGGAGGACTGTGATGCTTGCGTGACCATGGAAAAAGTGGTTTGGCAGACCGAAGACGTTGAACTTGTGCCCTCCGCTCTGCTTCGTGTCGTCGCGGAGACGGGGGGCCAGGTGCTCGGCGCATTTGACGGCTTGCGGATGATCGGTTTCACGTTCGCCATCGTCGGTTGTCACACGGCCGTGGGCCGTGCAGAACCGTTTCTCCATTCGCACATGACGGCCGTTCTGCCCGTATATGAGAACCAGGGGATCGGCCGAAGCCTCAAGTTTTTCCAGCGGCAGGATGCGCTCGCCCGCGGCATCCGCCTGGTGCAGTGGACCTTCGATCCTTTCCAGCTCAAAAACGCCTGGTTCAACGTAATGCGGCTCGGCGCCGTGCTGCGCTCCTACCTTCCCAATTTCTACGGGATCACCACCAGTCCTCTCCATGCCGGCATTCCCACGGACCGCCTGGTCGCCGAATGGCATCTCGATTCTCAGCGCGTTCGCGCCGCCATTGAAGGCCGTCTGCCTCCTGTGCCCAGCTCCGGGGCTGTTCGCATCGGCCTGCCCAACGATATCGGGAGCAAGACGAAGAGCGACCCCGCCGCCGCAGTAGGCATTCAGGACTCCATGCGCGATCAGTTCCTGCGGCACTTTGCGGCGGGTTATGCCGTCACGGCGATGGAACCTTCCGGCCAGGAGACGCATTACGTTCTGGAACCATGGAAGGATGCGCGGCCGTAGCCCCTGAGGTACATGCGATGTACTGCCAAACTGGCTCTTTAACCTCGCGGTTCCGAAGGCGAAAATCTGTGACTACACTTTCTGAGGCCGTTCATCTTCTATGAAACTCGACCAAGTCACGCTGCGCGAAATCCGCCTTCGTCTGATCAAGCCGTTCGAAACAAGCTTTGACCGCACCGACGAGCGTCGCGTTCTTCTCGTAGAAGCCCATTCCTCTGGAATTACCGGCTGGGCCGAAGCGACCGTGGACGCCGATCCTTTCTATAGCTATGAGACCATCGAGACCGCCTGGCACATTCTCCGTGATTTTCTCTGGCCCATGGTCCGGGGAAGGGAACTCGCCGCCGCCGATATCTGGGACGCGCTGGCGCGCGTGCGCGGTCACAACATGGCCAAAGGCGGCCTGGAAACCGCCGCATGGGACGCTGAAGCGCGGCAGAAGAATGTGCCCCTGTGGCGGCACCTCGGCGGAACACGGCAGGAGATTCCCTGCGGTGTTTCCATCGGCATCAAGCCGACGGATGCTGAACTCATCGACGCTGTCGACGAAGAACTCCGCGCCGGTTACCAGCGCATTAAAGTCAAGATCAAGCACGGCCGCGACGTCGAACCGCTGGCCGCTCTGCGCGAGCGCTTTCCACACATCCGGCTGATGGGCGACGCGAATTGCGACTATCGTCCCGCGGATATCCCGCACCTGAAAACCTTCGAGCGTTTTTTCCTGATGATGCTGGAGCAGCCGTTGGCCTATGACGACCTCTATGCGCACCGCGAGCTTCAGCAGGCCACCTCGACGCCCATCTGCCTCGACGAGTGCATCCACTCGCTCGCGCATGCGCGAGCGGCCATTGAATTGGGGGCCTGCAAAATCATCAACATCAAACTCGGGCGGGTCGGCGGCCATACCGCCGCCCGCCGCATACACGACCTGTGCCGGGACCGCGCGATTCCCGTGTGGTGCGGCGGGATGCTCGAATCCGGCATCGGCCGCGCGCACAACATCGCCATGTCCACACTCGAAAACTTCACGCTGCCCGGCGACGTCTCTGCCAGCAAACGCTACTGGCACGAAGACATCATCGAGCCGCCCGTAGAAGTCTCGTCGCAAGGCACCATTCTGGCGCCCGACCGCCCCGGCTCGGGTTTCACGCCGAAACTCGATATGATCGAACGGCTCACCGTGCGCCGCGAGATCCTCCGCTGACCGTGGCCGGCGCTGTCCAGCCGCGCGCTGCCGAACCGCCGCCCGGTCCGAGGCCCGCTCCACAGCCCTGGCGCCCGCACACCAATCCGTTTCTGCTTTACGGCGTGGTCATGTTCGCCATGCTCGTCTGGGCGTTCAACTATCCCGTAGCCAAATATGCCTACCGCGAGCTCGATGGGCTAACCCTCGGAACGCTCCGCGTGATCGTCGCCGCGGTCTTTATGATTCCTGTGCACTTTCTCTATCGGCGCCGCCGCCCGATCCGGCACTCGCTCACCGCTCGCGATTACGGCATCCTCGGCGCGCTGGGATTTTTCCTGGGTTTTAATCAAAGCCTTTTTATCTACGGGCTTTCCTACACCACCGTGGCCCATTCCGCGCTGATCATTGCGATTGGCCCGGTGAACATCCTGTGGCTTGCCGTGCTCGTCGGGCTCGAGCGCTTCACCATGAATAAGATTGTCGGCGTTTTTCTGGCGTTCACGGGAGTGGCGCTGCTCGCCTCCGGTCACGGATTTGGCTCGCGCGATCCCACCCTCCGCGGAGACTTGCTCACGTTAGGCGGCTCGCTTTGTTTTGCCGGATACGCCATCGTGGGCAAACAGGTCACTCGCCGCTTTGACACGATGACGCTTACGGCCTGGCCCTTCTATTTCGGCGCCTTCTTTGTCTCTCCGATTGCGCTTCGCCAGTTCGTGCGAACGGACTGGCTGCGCGTTGGGTGGATCGGTTACGGCGCCTTGCTTTACATCGGCATTGGCGCATCGCTCGTGGGCTATTTAATCTGGATGTGGGCCATTCACCACCTGGCGGCTTCGCGCATGGGCGTCTTTACGTATGTGCAGCCGGTTCTCGGCACGCTGATCGGCGTCTATCTGCTCGGCGAGTCCTACACGGGCCAGTTGGCTCTGTCGGGAGGGCTCGTCCTGGTTGGCGTGGCCCTGACGGAATGGCACACCCGCGGCACGGAAGCCGAAGACGAAACGGGGGAGGAACCCGACAGGCAGAAGCATTGATTCGGGTCTTCGCCAATGGCCAAGGCGTTCACATTTGGCATCATCGGCGGCAGCGGCGCCACAGGCAGTATGGTCGTTTCCGCGCTGCACAAATCCAGCCCCTGCAACCTCCTGGTCGGCGGCCGGGACCTGGGGAAATGTCAGGCTCTCACTGCACAATTTGACGCGCGTGTTTCCGCGGCCCTCGTTGACGTGCTCAATCCTGCTTCTCTCGATATGTTTTGCAGCCAGTGCTCGATCATCATTAATTGCGCTGGACCGGTCGCCCTGCTTCAAGACCGCGTGGCGCAAGCTGCACTCCGTACCCACTGCCACTACATCGATCCCGCGGGAGTTACGCTGGTGAAGGAGCACATGCATTCACACGCCGAGGACATTGCCGCCGAAAGATTGTCCTTCGTGATTTCCGCCGGGTGGATGCCCGGCTTGAGCGAATTGCTTGCCGTATATGTCCACGCCTGTGCGAAGGCCCGCATGGAGCCAGTGGAATCGGTCACGATATATCTCGCCGACTCTGGCGACTGGTCGCGCAGCGCACTGTTCGATGCCGCGTGGTTCGTTCATAAGCGCGGTCTCTCGGGTCCCGGCTACTTCCGCGCGGGTGAGCCCGTACGCGTCAAGTCCTCACAAGTCATGCGCAAGGTCGCGCTGGGCAATCCCCTGCCCACCGGCCGGTTCGCCATGTACTTCACACCAGAACTGGAAGCAGTTGGCCGGCGGCTGAAAGATTGCGATGTTTACGCCTTATCTTATCTCTCCGGACTTCGCACCATCGTGGACAGCACACTGATGGCGATTGTCCCCCTGCCCGAGGGCCTCGCCATTCGCATGATGAGGAACATCTTCCGAAGAAACCGCATGCCTGTCGGCGGCTTTGCGGCGGTAGATGTGCGGGGCCGCGAGCACGGGAAGCCGGCGCTGATGAGCGCGCGCATTACCTTCGAGCTCGGCCGCGATTATTGGATTCACGGTACGACGATTGCGACGGTTGCGCGGCTCGTCGCCGATGGTAAAGGCGTTCAGCCCGGTCTCAACTATTTGGCTGATGCGTTCGAGCCCGAAGTGCTGGTGGCCGCTCTCGGAGAAGCTGGTATCGCAGTCGAGAGCGCTTGGAATCCGTAGCCGGCGGGTCCGCGGCACATTGACCCTCCTGGCGACGCATGCTAGCTTCGCCTCCCGCAATGTCCTCATCTCCTAAGCGCATCGCCGTCATCCCCGGCGACGGCATCGGCCCTGAGGTTACGGCCGAAGCGGTCAAAGCCCTCCGCACTGCCTGCGCTGCCGGCAAGCGCCACGCCGAATTTACCGAGTTCGATTGGGGCGCCGAGCGTTACCTCCGCGACGGTACCTCATTCCCCATCGGCGCGCTGGAAATGCTGCGCTCCAAGTTCGACGCCATCCTGTTCGGCGCGGTCGGCGACCCGCGAATCCCCTCAAACCAGCACGCGTTCGACATCTTGTTCGGTATGCGCTTTGGCCTCGATCTGTACGTGAACCTCCGCCCCTGCGTGCTCTACGACCGGCGGTTTACCCCTTTGCGCGACCGAACTGAAGCCGATGTCAACTTCCTGGTGCTGCGCGAAAACACTGAAGGCCTCTACGCCAACATCGGCGGCCAATTCAAGCGCAACACTCCCGACGAGATTGCGCTCCAGGAAGAAGTAAACACGCGCAAGGGCGTGGAACGTATCCTGCGCTATGCCTTTGAGGATGCCCGCGCCCGCCCCCGCAAGCGCCTCTGTATGAGCGACAAATCCAACGCCCTCACGCACGGCCACGATCTCTGGCAGCGCGCCTTCCGCGAGCTGCAACGACAGTATTCCGACGTGGATTCCCGCCATCTCTACATCGACACGCTGGTGATGGAAATGGTGCGCGACCCGTCTCAATTCGACGTCATCGTGACCAACAATTTGTTCGGCGATATCGTGAGTGATCTGGGCGCGCAGCTCGCCGGCGGCCTCGGCCTCTCACCCTCAGCCAACATCCACCCTGGCCAGGTGTCCATGTTCGAGCCGGTGCACGGCTCCGCGCCCACGATTGCAGGGAAGAACATTGCGAATCCCTTCGGAGCCATCCTTACTTCTGCGATGCTGTGCGACTACGTTGGCTGGCCGGAGCAGGGCGACGCGCTCCGTAACGCCGTGCGCTCCGCGCTCCGGGACGGGAAGTGCACCGCCGACCTGGGCGGCACGCTCGGCACACGCCAGGCTGGCGATCACATTGCCTCGCTGCTCGCTTCGTCTTCGTAGAGGGGGACGCTTCTGCGATGCCGTTCCTCTTGGTCCATCAGCCCTCCACCCGTTCTCCATGAACATGGCGTTACATCCATATTTTTCTCCGTATCGCTTACTCCCCGCCCTCGCCTCGCTCGGCCCGTGCTACAATTCCTCGTCTTTCGTCACCCTCGATTCGGAGGAATTTCCATGAAGCTCACACCCGGCAAAATCAAAGGGCTCGAGGCCGTCTCCGACAAGCGCGGCGTCATCGCCGCCGCCGCGATGGACCAGCGCGGCTCGCTGCGGAGCGCCATCGCCAAGGGCAAAGGCGTGGACAAGAAAGAAATCACGAACGACATGATGAGCGAGTTCAAGGAAGCAGTCGTGCGCATTCTCACGCCCTATGCCAGTGCTATCCTGCTCGACCCCGAGTTCGGACTGAAAGCGGCGCAAGCGCGCGCCAAGAACGCCGGATTGCTGCTCGCCTACGAAAAGAGCGGCTACGACAACACAAAACCGGGCCGCCTGCCCGACCTGCTCGACAATTATTCTGCACGCCGGCTGATGGAAGCCGGGGCCGACTGCGTCAAAATCCTTCTCTACTACGCGCCAAGCGATCCGCCCCACATCAATGACCTCAAACACGCCTGGGTCGAGCGCATCGGCGACGAGTGCCGCGCGTGCGACATTCCGTTCTTCCTCGAATTCGTGACTTACGAGGAGGGCGTGGACGAAAAGAGCATCGATTTCGCGCGCAAGAAGCCAGAGTTCGTGATCAAGAGCATGGAAGAGTTTTCGCGCGATCGGTACGGCGTTGACGTCCTCAAGGTCGAGGTCCCCGTGAACATGGCCTACGTTGCCGGCACCAGGGCCTGCAAGGGCGAGTCTGCATACAGCCGCGAGCAGGCCAAGGACTATTTCCGCCGCGCCGCCTCGGTCGCCAAGAAGCCCTTCATCTACCTTTCCGCCGGGGTCTCGAACGAAGTCTTCCAGGAAACGCTTCAACTCGCCGGCGAAACCGGAGTCAACTTCTCCGGTGTTCTCTGCGGACGTGCCACTTGGGCCGATTCCGTGCCGGTTTATGGCCGCAGCGGCATCCGCGCGCTGGAAGACTGGCTGAACGACCAAGGCGTCAGGAACATTCAAAACGTCAATAACGCAATCGGCCCGGCCAAGCCCTGGTTTGGCTTCTACGGCGCAACGTCCGCCGCCGCTCTGGCCTAGCAGCACGGGCCTGCCGGAAGGCAGGCGATCAGCCGGTAAGCCGTCCGGAAAGCAGACGCCGTTGGCCGGTCCCAAAACCAACCCCGGGCAGGCCGCAGGATTTCAAGGCGTAGTCCTCGAGGTGTCCACAACCCGCCGCACACAGCTGCTCGAAATCACCACCCTGATCGCCAAAGCGATTGCCGATTTGAGAATTTCTTCCGGCGTCTGCCATCTCTACGTCCCACACACGACCGCCGGCATCACGGTGAACGAAAACGCCGACCCCGACGTCGCCCGCGACATTGAGGTGACGCTGGACCGCCTCGTACCGCGCAACGCCGGGTATGCACACGCCGAAGGCAACGCCGATTCGCACGTAAAATCCGTTCTTGTCGGTGTCTCGACATCGATCCCCATCGAAAACGGACGGCTCGCTCTCGGCACCTGGCAGGGGATTTTCTTCTGCGAATTCGACGGCCCACGCCGCCGTCAGGTCCGCCTTCGAATCGTTGCCGATCCGTCCTGAATCGCTGCCGGCCGGAAACCTGAGATACACTTTTCTGGTGGCGCCTGGCGTCTACATCCAGATTCCGTTCTGCCGGTCGAAATGCACCTACTGCCATTTCGCGACCGGGGTCTTTCCACGCGAATTGATCAGCGCGTATATCGAATCCGTCAGCATGGAAATCTGCACGCACCCCGCTAGGTATGCCGCCGCCGGCCTCGCCATTCCTGTGGCCGCGCCGGACACAATCTATCTCGGCGGCGGCACTCCCAGCCTTCTGACGCCGGAAAATCTCGTCCGCATCCTGAACGCCGTGCGCGAGTCCTTTCCGTGCGCCACCTGGCGCGAAGTGAGTTTAGAAGCTGACCCCGAAACCATCACGGCGGAAAAATCCGCCGTGTGGCGCGCTGCGGGCATCGATCGCGTGTCTCTGGGCGCGCAATCGTTCTCCGACGTCGAACTGCGCGCTGCGGGCCGCCTTCATCGCTTCGGCGATATTCCCCGCGCGGTGGAGATCCTCCGCGCCGTGGGCATCGCGTCGGTGAATCTCGATCTCATCCTTGGCTTGGCCGGGCAGACGCGAGAGACTTGGCACCACTCGCTCGACTCGCTGCTCGCCCTCCGTCCCGAACACATCTCCATTTACATGCTCGACGTAGATGAGGAGAGCCGGCTCGGCAGTGAACTCCTGGCGGGCGGCACGCGCTACCGCGCGCAGCAAGTGCCGGACGAAGATTCTCAATCGGAATGGTTCGACGAAGCATGTGTCGCACTGTCCGCCAGCGGCTATGGGCACTACGAAATCTCCAATTGGTCGCTTCCGGGCCATCGCGCAATCCACAACTCGAAATACTGGACCCGCGAACCCTATTTCGGCTTCGGTTCAGGGGCCCATTCCTTCAACGGCCAAGAGCGTTGGGCTAATCTCCACGACCCTGCGGACTACGTCGAAGCCATGCGCTCCAGCCGGCCCTACATCGAGCAGCGCCAGCGCGTGACTCCGCAAATGGCCTTTGAAGAGGAGGTTTTTCTCGGCCTCCGCCTTCTCGATGGCATCAATCTTTCCCGCATCGAGCGCGCGTACGGCGTCGATCTTCGGCAGCGGCTCCCCCATCTGCTCGAAGCCGGCGCCGTTGCGCTCGAAGGCGACATCCTTCGCCTTCACCCCGCGCATCTCTCCGTGTCGAACGAAGTCTTCGCGGAGCTGCTCCTGTGATGTTTCCTGCGGTTATGCCGAGCGCAGCAAGAAATTTGCTTTACGACAATCTCCGGGGAAGTCGCAAATGAGCGAACAAATCGATTTGCGGTCGGACACAGTTACTCGTCCCACAGCGGCAATGCGCCGCGCCATGGCCGAGGCCGAAGTGGGCGACGACTTTTACGGCGAAGATCCCACCGTCAATCGCCTCGAAGCCCGCGCCGCCGAGCTGTTCGCCCGCGAAGCCGGGCTTTTTGTTCCCTCCGGATTGATGGGCAATCTCCTCGCTATCTGGTGCTGGACCGAACGCGGCCAGGAAGTGATTTGCGATGCGCGCTCGCATACCTACGTTCACGAGATGGGCGCAATGTCGGCGATTGCCGGCGTGATGCCGCACACCATCCCGACTTCGGACGGCATCCTCACGTGGGACTGCATCGCCCCGCACGTCCATCAACCCGGGGGGTACTATTCGCCCACCGGTCTTATCGAGCTCGAATCCACTCACAATCTCGCGGGCGGGACCATTTATCCTCCCGAGGTGATCGCCGACGCTGCCGCGCACACTCACGCCGACGGCCTCAAAGTTCATCTCGACGGGGCGCGCATTTTCAACGCCGCCGTAGCCCTCGGCAAATCAGTCGCCGACATCACCCGCTCTGTGGATTCCGTGATGTTTTGCCTTTCGAAGGGACTTGGCGCTCCCGTTGGTTCCGTGCTGGTGGGCCCGCGCGACTTCATTGCCAAAGCTCGCCTTCGCCGCAGAATCCTCGGCGGCGCTATGCGTCAAGCCGGAGTTCTCGCCGCTGCCGGGCTCGTCGCCCTGGAGGAATCTCCCAAAGGCCTCGCTCGCGACCACGAAAACGCACGTTTCCTCGCCGAGGGTCTGGTGCATATTCCCGGCATCCTGCTCGACCCGGCAAAGGTCGTCACGAACATCGTCATGTTCGACGTGGAGCAACGCGCCACCACCGCGGCTGCTTTTGCAGCTTCACTCCGTGAACGTGGCGTTCTCTGCGCCGTGTTTGGCCCGCAAACCATCCGCATGGTCACTCATTGCGATGTGGACCGCGCCCACATCACCCGCGCCCTAGAGATCATCCGTACCGTCCTTTAGCTCAGTCCTGCCTGCAGGAGGCAGGTCCGCCCCGCTAGGCATTCCGTGCTGTATACTTTCCCGGCTCGGAGAGTATCGAGGAGACCTCATGCGTCCATCGCGCGTCGTAACAGTCCTGCTGCTCTCCATAGCTCTCGTGCTCGCCTGCACCTCGCTCGCGGCCCGGCCCGGGCTGACCGCCGAGGACGCGCGCAAATTCCTAGACGATGCCCAGGCCAAGCTCAAAGACCTGGCCATCATCGCCTCGCGCGCCAGTTGGGTGCAGCAGACCTACATCACGGAAGACACGGAGCGCATTGCCGCCGACGCCAATCGCGACGCCACCGCCGCGGGCGTGCAATACGCGCTCGAGGCCAAGAAATTCCTCGGACTTTCGCTCCCGTTCGACACCAAGCGGCAACTCGAACTCCTTCGGCTCGGCATCGATTTTCCCGCTCCGAACGATTCCAGGCTCAATCAGGAACTCGCGGATATTGCCGCCTCACTCGAAAGCGATTACGGCAAGGGAAGCTGGTGCCCGAAGGGCCCAAAAGAGAAATGCCTCCAGCTCCCGGAAATCGAGCACATCCTCGCTTCCAGCCGCGATCCCGTGGAACTGCGCAATGCCTGGGCCGGTTGGCATGCCGTCGGCGCGCCGATGCGACAGCGCTTCGCACGCCAGGTGGAGATTGCCAATCAGGGCGCACGTGATCTCGGCTACGCCGACCTTGGCTCCTATTGGCGCTCGAAGTATGACATGCCTCCGGATGATTTTGCCCGCGAGCTCGATCGTCTCTGGAACCAGGTTCGTCCGCTCTACGAATCGCTTCATGCTTACGTTCGTGCGTGCCTCGCCCAGAAATACGGGCTCGATGTGGTCCCTCCGCATGGCCCAATCCCCGCCGACCTGCTCGGCAATATGTGGGCCCAGCAGTGGGGCAACATCTATCCGCTCGTTGCCCCCGAATCCTCCGACCCGGGCTTCGACCTGACCAAGATCCTTCACGACCGCAATACCGACGCACGCGGCATGGTCCATTACGGGGAGCACTTCTTCGTTTCGCTCGGGTTCCCGCCCCTGCCCGAAACCTTCTGGGAACGGTCGCTCTTCACCAAACCTGCCGACCGGGACGTGGTCTGCCACGCCAGCGCCTGGAGCATCGATTTCCGCGAGGATCTGCGCATCAAAATGTGCATTGAAATCACCGGCGAGGACTTTCGAACCATCCATCACGAGCTGGGCCACAATTTCTATCAGCGCGCGTATAACCAGCAGCCTTTTCTCTATCAGGACAGCGCCAACGACGGCTTCCACGAAGCCATTGGCGACACCATCGCGCTATCCGTCACTCCGGATTACCTGAAGAAAATCGGCCTGCTCGCACAGGTGCCTCCCGAATCCGCCGATATCGGCCTGCTCCTCCGCCAAGCTCTCGACAAGGTGGCTTTTCTGCCTTTCGGGCTGCTCGTGGACCGATGGCGCTGGAAGGTCTTCTCCGGTGAAATCACGCCCGCCGATTACAGCGCCGCATGGTGGCAACTCCGCCGTAAATATCAAGGCGTCGCGCCTCCGCTCGCGCGCAGTGAGGCCGATTTCGATCCCGGGGCCAAGTATCATGTTGCCGCCGACGTTCCCTACGCTCGTTACTTTCTTGCCGCGGTCCTCCAATTCCAGTTCCACCGCGCCCTCTGCCGCGAAGCCGGCCAAACTGGTCCACTCAACCGCTGCTCGATTTACGACAGCAAGGCCGCCGGTGCTAAACTCGCTCGCATGCTGGCGATGGGCCGCAGCCGTCCCTGGCAGGAGGCGCTGGCCGCAATGACCGGCGAGAACCAGATGGACGCCACCGCCATCCTCGACTACTTCGCTCCGCTCAAGAAATGGCTTGACGAGCAAAACCGTAGAATGGCAGCCACACCGGGATGGTAGGAAGCATGATCCGCGGGCTGGCAGTTTCGATTCTTTCGCTCGTCTTCATTCTCTCTCTGCCTGCGGCGCAAAACGCCCCGCCCCCGGCCTCGACCGAGGAGCCCGTCTATCGCCAGCCCTTCACGCTCAAATTCAAGTTCATGGACCACGAATATACGGACCCATTCGACAAAACGCCCTACGTCGCCGATAACTGCATTTATGTTTTCGCCAACGAGCACTTTGGGGTTCACGTCAAGGTCGTGGACGGCGAGGTATCGCAATTGTCGTACGAGAAGGACCCCTCCAAGGGGGAACTGGATGTTGAGTTAACAATTAAGAAGTCGATTATGGTAATGACCATTTTGAACCGGATGGACCGCACCCTTTACATGGACCTGTTCATGCGGGTGCCCAACAAGCCGGGACTGTTCGAAGTCAACAAGGTCGATTTGCAGACCAAGCGTCCCAATGTGGAGTTCTGGCCCTATCCCGTGGAAGAAATCGCTCTGAAGACCCCCAGCTTCCGCGGGAAACCGGCGCACTGACGCCGCCGCCCGGCCCTAGCAATCGCTACTCCCTTTACGGTCATAATTCGACTGGTGTTAAACTCACGCACAAACTGGCTATAGACCATTGCCGCACCTGGCGAGGAGTTCTTGCGGCCATGACTGGCAAATCCGGTGCCAGAAGGCTGGAGATTAACGCAATGCGCTCGGTGTGAATGCTGGCAGCACTCGTGCTTTCTTTCGCGGTATTCTGTGCTCCTCAGGTCGTGCCGTCACCTGATACAGTAGAGCCGGTTTTTCGTGACGCGTTTACCTTGAAATTTCGTCTAGTGGTCAAGAGTATATTCAACAGTTCGATAAAGTGGCTTACGTTGAAAAGAACAGCGTTTCATTTTTCCGGGCGAGCACTTTGGAATTCGCGTCAAGGCTAATAACGACGAGATCTCACAGGTGGCCTACGAGAAGGACGCAGGCAAAGCAGATGTGGAGTTCAAGTTTTCAGCACAGGGCCAGTTCATGATGCTCACTATCGAGAATCGCTTGAACCACACACTCTACCTAGATGCCGGCATGCGCATTCCAAAACGAAGTGAGTTTTTCAAGACCACCATTCTTCCCGTCAGGGCAAAGCTCGCTGGTTTTGAGTCCTGGCCTCACCCGATATTCGAACTAGTCTTGAGAAACATTCGCTTCCAGCCGAAGGTTGCAAATCGAGCCGTCAGTCTTCGCCTTTTGGCTCTCCGTGGTATAAGAGAGTGATTGCATGCGGCGTTGATCTGGCCCGTACAGGAGTCCCGTGGATTTCTCGTTCACCGACGAACAAAATCAGCTACGCCGCAGCGTCCGCGAATTCGCTTCCGGCGAAATTGCCCCCCACGTCATGGATTGGGACGAAGCCGCCCATTTCCCCGCCGAGCTTGTGCCGAAAATGGGCGATCTGGGTCTGCTCGGTGTCATTTTTCCGGAATCCTATGGCGGCGCCGGCCTTGGCTACATCGAATACGTCATCGTCATTGAAGAGCTTGCCGCGGTTGACGCTTCGATCGCGCTCTCCGTCGCCGCGCACAATTCCCTGTGCTCAAATCACATTTACAAATTTGGGACCGAAGCCCAGCGGCAGAAATACCTGTCCCGGCTCACCTCCGGCAAGATGCTCGGCGCCTGGTCGCTCACCGAACCGGGCGCGGGCTCCGACGCCGGCGGCACACGGACGATTGCCGAGCGCCGCAACGGTGCTTGGGTTCTGAACGGCGCCAAGACGTTTACCACCAACGGCCACTCCGCCGGCGTGTGCGTCGCCATGGCCGTCACCGGGCGCGACAAGGGCTCTCACGGCATCTCGGCGTTCCTCGTCGAGCAGGGCACCAAGGGTTTCCGCCCGGGTAAAAAGGAAAATAAGCTGGGCATGCGCGCCAGCGAAACCTCCGAGGTCCTGTTTTCCGATTGCGTCGTCCCTGCCGATAATCTTCTCGGAAAAGAAGGCGAAGG
>DASPSB010000065.1:0-2469 GCA_035624135.1 Candidatus Acidiferrales bacterium
CGCGAGAGCCGCGAGGCACGGTTGAAGCAGGCGGACGCGCTCGCGGATGCATTGTCGCGCGGCGAGACCATCCTGATATTTCCCGAGGGCACGTTTACGCCCGCGCCGGGGCTGCGGCCGTTCCAGCTCGGGGCGTTCAAATCAGCGGTGGCCAGCGGATGTCCGGTGCTGCCGATGGCGCTTCGCGGCACGCGCCAGCTACTTCCGGACGATAGGATCCTCGCGCGGCCGTCGCGGGTGACGCTGACGGTGAGCCCGCCGATTTATCCGAGCGGCGAGGGCTGGCAGGAGATTTTGCGGCTTCGCGATGCCACGCGCGAGGCGATTGCGGAATACTGCGGCGAGCCGCTGGTGTGAGAAAGGCCCACGGTCAGAACACCACTTACGGTGGCTACCCGGAGGCAGCAGCCTCGGCCAGGAGTTCGCGGGCAGTGGTGATCGCGTAGTAGGGATATTTCTTTCGCAGGGCTTCCGAGCCGCCTTCTTCGCGGTCCACCAGGCTGATTACGGCCACTACTTTCATGCCTTCGGTCTCCGCTGCGGCGATGGCATCGAACGTGGATTTACCGGTGGTGCAAACGTCGTCCACAATGACGACGTTCTTGACCGCGCCGCCGGAAGCCTGGGGATCAATTCCTTCGATCAGTTTCTGGCGGCCGTGCTCTTTGCGCTCTTTGCGGACGAGGAAACCGCGAATGGGGCGCTCTTCGAGTGAACTCATGGTGACGACCGCGGAGACAATGGGGTCGGCGCCGATGCTCATTCCGCCGATGGCGTGGGCGCGTATGCCTTTCTGCGCGAGCAATTCGAGAATGGCGTGGCCGATGAGCACGGAGCCTTCGGGATCGAGCGTCGTGAGACGGCAATCCATGTAGTAATTGCTTTTCTTGCCTGAGGAGAGCGTCACCTCGCCGCGAAAGAGGGATTTTTCGCGCAGGCGGCGGCGTAAGCGAGCCAAATAATCTGCGGGAACTTCCACGGCCATTCGCTGGCCTCCAAAACGCTGATGAGATTGTAGCGCAGGGCGCGCTGGATGGAGCGAGCCCGGCTGACTGGGGCACGACATGTCGTGCCCCTACAATCGGCGAGGGCTCGGCAGGTGCTGTTCTGCATCTTTGGCTGCTCTTGCTTTCAGGACCGACTAATCAATTCTGAAGATTACGGTGATGAGGGTTTCGACTTCGATGGGGTCGCCGCGAAGCAACGTGGGGCGGTAACGCCACTGGACGATGGCATCTATCGCCGCATGCGCCAGCAATCTATGGCCGCTGAGAACCTCTGCGGATTGCACGCTGCCGTCCTTGGCGATGACGGCGCGAATCACCACCGTGCCTTCGAGGCGCATTTGTTTCGCGAGGATGGGATAAACGGGCTCGATGCGCGTGACCAGCAGGGCCTGCTGAAGATCGGATGGCACGAATTTTAGTTTTCGTGAGGGCGACTCCACCTCCCGCGGAGGCGCGGGCGGCGCCGGCCTGAAGCTGCTCGTCTGGCCCATGGCTGGGAGCAATCCCTGCAGATCACCGATGCCCGGGCCGCCGGGGAGGTCGATATCGGGCCCGATATCGGGCGCCTCGTCGCAATCCACGTCCACATCGTGCGGGGTTACGGGCATCCAGATATGCAGGGGCGCGGCGTCCACATGGAGTTGGACGTGGTGCGCCGAGGCAGGACGCGGGCGGTCCGGCTTCGGGGATTCCGGCGCGCCCTTCCAGGGCGGCAGCGGGATGAACCGCGCAATCATCAACTGGTCGGCCGAAGCCCCGAACAACGGCCGCAACATGAGCAGGCCCAGTACAACGGCCTGAATCAGGATGGCGATGAGCACGGTCCGGCGGCGGAGCTGCCTGGCTTGGCGGCTCTGGTCGTCCTTCTGCTCCAATAGACAGCGAGAAAAGCGGTTCCCTGAATCCATCGGTGCGCCTCCTCCAACACGGCAGGGCGGCCAGGCCCGCTTACGGCAGGCGGGGCGAACTCCGCCGTTGCCGGCGGCAGGATCAGGCTCTGTGGGCCTTTGCCGGGCTTGTGTGTCAGGTCCCTTGGTGGACCCGCGTGTGATAAGGCTGCGCAGCCTTGTGATTATGGACACCGACAGAGGAGGGTGGGTTCCTCGAGAATGAGTGCGGGAGGGGGTGGGGTTTCTCGCTACCCTTACCTAGTGCCAGGGGCGTGCAGAGGGTGTCTCTCCCCTAAAGCATTTATATGTAATAGCTTGTGAAAAACAGGAGGCGAAAAAAGGAGCAGCAAAAGTGTTGCGAATATGCAACAATATAGTGCTCTAGTGCATCTATCTAGCAGGAAACAATACGCATAAGCAGGAGGCTATTCTTCATGTCGGTTCGTTCCGCCGAAACTGTCGGCGTGCGTTATACAGGCTGGGCAGCGCTCCATCGCGATCCCCAGGAGGATCCCGTGGTGTATGTGTGCCCGCATTGCGGCACCCAGGGCCAGAAGCAGGCCCGGCGCGCG
>DASPSB010000078.1:0-2256 GCA_035624135.1 Candidatus Acidiferrales bacterium
GGGAAGCCTTTTTTTCACAAACTTAGCGGGATTCTGCGCTCAACATTCCCCAGCCTGCGCGCAGCCCATGCAGATTTGGGAACTGGGGGACGAATTGCCGTCCCAGAAACGAACCTTCGGTTCCGAAGCAAAGCCCTTTGCGGCTCAGGCACTCACTTCCGGCAGGATGTCCATACGCCGAATCTGCGCGGCGATGCCGAATTCCGAGCCCTGTTCCTCCACGCGAACCACCGTCGCCTGGCAGCATACCCAGCATTTTTCCCCGGAAGTCAGTTCGGGCGGAAGAATGAGCACGAGCTCGACTTCGCTTCCCTTCTCCATGCGGGAGTTGGTATAGAGGAAGACGCCATTGGCGCTCACATCGCGCGTCTGGGCCGTGTGATCGCCGCCGTTGCCGGTTCGCACACGCGTGGGCACGCGGGCGGCGATGCGGGTTCCGGAGCGGCGCTCGGAGTCGATCTTCATAACGGCGACCACCCACTGTACACCACGGTGTCAAGTGGGACGAAGGAGGATCGCGATTTGGTAGTGCCTCAGTTTGAATTGAATCGTGCCGCGGCGTCATTCCGACGGACCGCGTTTTCACCAGCGGGCCGAGGAATCTCCCTGCGCATGCGCTGTGGTAGGGGAGATCCCTTGTATCTTCTGTGGCACTGCCCGTGAGCAGCAGGTGGGAGTAGCAAAGCTGCAGCGGGTTTCGGCGGGAGGCCGAGAGATCCCTGAGGCGCCGTCCAGGCAGCCTGAAGCGAGATTGGCCCCCGCCCTCCTTTCTCACGCCGCGGAGAATCCGAGGCCCGAGAGCCTGCATTCACAAGGCTGGCGAGAGAGGTAGCACAGGGTCGGGAGCCGAAGCCCAGCTTAAAACGGAGGTCGAAGATGAGCAAGCGGGAAGCTGGGAAACGGTGGTACGTGGGCATCGATGTCAGCGCGCGCGAGTTGGTGGTGGCCCTCAGCGATGGCGGCGAGCCCACGATGGAGCGGGTGGGCAACGATGCTGCGGGACATCAACAACTGCAGTCGCGGCTGCGCCGGTTGCCGGCGCCGGTTACGATCTGTCTGGAAGCGAGCGGAACCTACAGCCTGGACGTGGCTTTAGCGTTGGCCCGCCCCACCGCCGGCTGGCAACTGTGTCTGGTCAACCCGCGCTTGGCGCGGAGATTTGCCGAGTCGCTGGGCATGCGCAGCAAGACCGATCCGGTGGATGCGCGAGTGCTGGCCCAGTACGCGGCCCGCATGCAGCCCGCGCCGTGGCAGCCGCCTTCTGCGGCCGGGCTGCGTCTGCGCACCATCACGCGCACCATCGCGGCGCTGGTGCGGCAGTGCGTGCAGCACAAGAACCGGCAGCATGCGCTCTCGGCCAGTGCTGCATTGCCTGCCCTGCTGGTGCGCGAACTGCAAGCCCAGGTGGCCTTTGTGGACAAGCGCATCCGCCATCTCCGGCGCCAAGCCCTGCGCCTGATCGAGCGCCAGCCGGAGTTGCTGCGCTGCTGGCGCCACCTGCAGACGATCCCCGGCGTAGGCCAAGCCAGCGGCTTGGCCATTCTGGGCGAACTGGCCGTCCTGCCCGCCACCCTGGATGAACGCCAGTGGGTGGCGCACAGCGGACTGGATCCCAAGCAACATCGTTCGGGCACTTCGGTGGAACAGAAGACCCGCATCAGCAAGGCGGGCAATCGCTATCTGCGAGCTGCGCTGTACATGCCCGCGCTGGTGTCGGTGCAGCACGATCCCTGGCTGGGAGGTTTCTATCAGCGGCTGGTCGCACGCGGCAAAGCGAAGCTGCAAGCCCTGGTGGCCGTCATGCGCAAGCTGTTGCACGCCGCCTGGGGCATGTTCCATCACGATCAGAGCTATGACGGAGCCAAACTCTGTCCGCAACCATAAAATCAAAAGAGCGAGGTTCTCCTGCACCTCTCCAGAGAGAAAAAAACCTTGCATTCGAAGAGAGAATCTCGCTCCGCCTGAAAAACGCCTGCGCTCGGGATGACGCAGCATGTTATTTATTTACATATATTTACGAGATATCTGCCAGAGGAGGAAAGCGCCGGCGGCTACGGCGCCGAGGCTGAGGGCGGAGCGGGTTATGGAGGCGCGGAGGGCGGATTCGCGGGCGGCGACGAAGGGGGATTCGGGGTAGGGTTGCGCGGGATGGAGCTCGGGGTCGAGGGACATGGCGAGGACTTCGGCGAGGTGAAGGGCGTGACGGTTGGTGCCTTGGGCGATCTGCTCGCGGCAACTGAAGCCGTCGGCGATGAT
>DASPSB010000082.1:0-2108 GCA_035624135.1 Candidatus Acidiferrales bacterium
GCGATGACCGGAGTCGAAGCGGTGAGCAACGGCGTGCGCGCCTTCCGCGAGCCTACGGTTCGCAACGCGCAGCGAACTCTCACCGTGATTATCTTTTTCCTGATCGTGCTGCTGGCCGGCATTGCCTATCTGGTGAAAGCTTATGGCATCGCCGCCACCGATCCCGGAGCGCCGGGATATCAGAGCGTACTTTCGATGCTGGTGATGGCGGTGGCAGGACGCAACTGGTTCTACTACGTCACCATTGGCTCCGTGCTCGTTATCCTTGCGCTTTCCGCCAATACCGCCTTCGCTGATTTTCCCAGGCTGTGCAAAGCGGTAGCCCACGATGGGTTTCTCCCGCATTCGTTCGGTCTTCGCGGCCGGCGGCTCGTGTACTCGCAGGGCATTTTCGTGCTCGCGGCTCTGGCGGCCATCCTGCTCGTGCTATTCAACGGCGTCACGGACAATCTGATCCCGCTCTTTGCCATCGGCGCGTTCCTGGCGTTTTCGCTTTCGCAGGCCGGCATGGTGGCTCATTGGAAGCGCACTGGCGGACCCGGCGCTGTTCGCAGCATGCTCATCAACGGTCTGGGCGCCGTGGTCACTTCGATGACGCTTGTTGTCGTGCTCGTTGCGAAATTCACCGCCGGGGCATGGGTCAGTGCTCTGCTGATTGCCGGCATGATGCTTCTCATGCTGCGCGTGCGAGACCATTACGACCGGGTGGCCACGGAAACGGAGGACACCCTGCCGCTCGCCATCGAAAACTTGGGGCCTCCTATCGTCATTTTGCCCATTCAGAGCTGGTCGAAGATCTCCCAACGGGCTCTCCAGTTCGCGCTGACGCTTTCTCCCGAGATTCATGCTGTCCACGTGGCCACGGAAGAGGAAACGGACGCCCTCGAACAGCAGTGGTCTCGCCTGGTGGAGGGCCCCGTGGCGGAGATGGGCGGCACACCTCCCTCGCTCGCCACGCTTCCCTCGCCCTACCGGCTTCTCATCCGGCCGATCCTCGAATACGTTCTGGATATGGAGAAGCGGAATCCCGGCCGGCAGATTGCCGTGATCGTTCCGGAGCTGGTCGAGAGGCATTGGTATCACTATCCCCTGCACAACCAGCGCGCCGAGCTGTTGAAGGCCTTTCTGCTACTCAAGGGCAGCCCGCGCATCGTGCTCATCAACGTGCCCTGGTATCTCCAGGCTTGAGCGTTGCCCCTGCCGCTGGCGCGATTCGATTGCTCAGTCATTTCCAAACTCCGCGAGCACTTTACCCGAATGCCGGTCGAGCAAAACGAGGCGCGCGCGCCGCGAGCTCATGCGGAACTCGAACTTTGCTCCCGTCTCGGAGTCCCGCATCGCCATTTGTTCCTCTTGCGCGCTCTCCGAGACAAATAAATAGAGCAGCGACTCGCGGAAAACGGATCGCCGCACCAGCACGCCCTCGGAAGGAAGCGTGCCGGTGAAGGGCGAGGCGATTCCGGGTTTCGCCAATGCCCAGCGATACAGTGCGATGGCCGGTTCGAGCGATTCCGCCAGCTCGGCAGGGAAATTCGCGACGAGCAGTCTTCCGTTCCCAACCCCTAGCTCGTGCACTGTCCGGCCATCGGGCGTGGCCAGCGCTTCGGCAAATTGCTGCAAATCGAAGGCAAACGAAAGCGGAATCCGTGTGCCGTCCAAATCCAGCTCCGCCTCGTGGAAGGTGAGCGGCTGCGGCGCTGCGTCGAGCCCCAGCGCGCGCAGACGCTGCGTCATCCGCCAATGAAGGTCGCGCTCGACGGAGCCGGTGATCAATAGCGTTCCGCCTGCGCGCACGTATTCCACCAGTTGCGTCCAAGCTTCGTCGCTTAGTGCATGCGGCGAGGGCAAAATCGCGAGCCGTGGCCTGCCCAACTGTGCGAGCTGATTTTCCGCCACCACGACCCCCGGAATCCGGCAGCTATATTCGAGCGCGCGCACCGCCCGCATCTGTGCGTCGAGCCCAAGCCAATTCAGCGCCGAGTATTGCAGCGCCTGCGAAGTCACGATGGCCACCTGCGGCGGCTCCGCATCGGAGAGCAGCCCGCGCGTGGCCGCCGCAAACGCAGCGAACCGCCGCAGCACGCCCGCCTCGGGTTTTTCCGTTCCAT
>DASPSB010000087.1:0-10718 GCA_035624135.1 Candidatus Acidiferrales bacterium
CGAGGGAAAACGGCTGGGCGGCGACGGGACTCGCGGCGTTCTACGCGGCGACGGGAGACGCGAAGGCGCTGGAGGAGGCGCGGCGCGCGGTGGCGTGGGCGGAGGCGAACCGCGCGTTGCCCGCCACGGCGGGCGGGCTCGAGGGAGGATTCCGGCATGATGCGAAGGACGTGGCCGGGCCCTATCTGGGCGACTCGATTGCCATGGCGCGCGCGTATTTGGCGCTCTACGGAGCGACGGGAGACCGCGCCCTGCTGGCGAACGCGGAAAAAACGATGCGGTACATCGAGCGGACTTTCCGGGCGCCGGCCGGGAAGGCCGAAGCCGGCTATCTGACCTCGAGGGTGCCGACGGACCGTGCGTATGTGGTGCATGCGCAGAGAGACGAGAACCTGGAAGTGGCGCGCACGGCTAACCTGCTCTCCTATTACACGGGAAACGCGGACTACCAGAAGATGGCACAGGAAGCGATGCGGTATTTGGCCGCAGGACCCATTGCCCGACGGTTGCCGGTGGCGAGCACGCTACTGGTGGATTACGAACTGTCGCGTCCGCCGCTGCACCTGACCATCGTAGGACATAAAGACGATCCGGCGGCGCAGGCGCTCTTCCAGGCAGCGGTGCGCTATCCGGTGGCGTACAAACGGCTGGAATGGTGGGATACGCGCGAGGGGAGGCTGCCGAATCCGGACGTTCAATATCCGGAGTTGCAGAAAGCGGCGGCATTTATTTGCACCAGCCGGACGTGTTCGCCGCCGATTTTTCAGGCAGAGGCGCTGGCAGCGAAGGTGGATAAATTGACGGCGGTTTCGGCGGCGGGCGGAGATTAGTCGGCGACGATAGAAACGGCGCGTGGTGCAGGGCGGGGGAGCACAGTGGCCTCGCGGGCTGCGGCAGCGCGCACGATGATGGGGCGGCCGAGCGCGGATTCGAGCAAATGCTTGCGTCCGCCCATAATCGCGGCGTTCTGTTCGGTTTCGGGCCAGCCGAGAGCACGAATCAACACATATTCGGGATGGCTGCGAACTTCGAGGCGTCGCACCGCGCCGTCGTGCGCGTCGTCGAGCCCATCGGCAATGCGGAGCACGCCTGCGAGCGTGCGGACGAAACTGCGCGCTTCCGGCTGGAGCCCGGCGTAGGCAGTGTGCTTCTCGCGAGGCTCGGCGCCGCAATGGTAGCGTGCCACGACGGCCACGCGTTCCATTTCATCCCTGGTCCAACCGAGCGGCGGGTCGAGTGCGGCAATCAAACGGTAGGAGGCTTTGTGGTGGCCTTTGGCCGTTTCTGAGCGGCCGACGTTGTGGAGCAGCGCCGCGGCATGGAGCAGGACGCGGGCACGCGGCGTGCCCAGCGTGCCGTTGAAGCCGGCGGCGGCGAGGCCGTCGAAAAGTTCGAGCGCGAGGCGGGCGACCTGTCGCGAATGCGAGGTTTCGGGATCGAGGGCCGCAGCCCACAGCGTGAGTTTGGCGAGCGCGGCATCTTCCAGGCGGTCCTCGCGGAGCAGCCCTGCGCGCCAGATGGACCAGAGCGAACTTCGGCCGGCCATGCGGGCGCGGTAGTCGTCGAGGCGCGGCGTGCGCTCGTGATCGATGGCCGCTCGCCAGCGGACTTCAGCCGCGTCGTCGAGGGCGGGGCCAGCTTCGCGCAGCGAGTTAGAAAGAACGTCGAGGTCGTGCACGTCGCCGAGCAGGTCCTGAATATGCTTCAGGTCCTCGGCCCAGGACACATACTTGCCTGGCAGAAAATTTTCCGCAGTGTAGCGGAAGCGTTTGATTCCGATACGCAGGGCGTGCCAGGAGGTGGGATTGCGATTGCGCAGAGCGCGGCGATGGAGTGCACGAGCTTCCTCCCAGCGCTGGAGTGCGAGGTGCTGAGCCACGAGGCCGTCGGGAACCAAGCGGCGGGCGCGGTCGGGAAGCGTGCGGGACCAGAGGGTCCACTGCGCGCGGTCGAAAGCGCCGAACGCCTTGGACACATGAGCTTTGAGTTCCGGCTCGCGCGCAGAGAAAACTTCGCCAAGGGCCTGGCGAACAGGATCGTTCTCATCGGAAAGGCGATTGACCCAATCCTGAAGGACTTGCAGGTCCCGCAGGTCGCCCAGTCTGCGGAAAAGCTTGCGGCTGGCTTTGCGCATTTCGTTCCAGGAGGGATCGGGATCAACTTCCGCAAGGCCGGCAGCCATGGAGCGGCAGCGGCGCAGAGCGACGCGAAGATCGTGGATGGTGTCGGCCCCCGGGTGGCGGGCGGCGAGACGAACTTCGCGGGGGACGCGTTGCATCCAATGACGCAAACCCGCGCGCGTTTGCCTCGCGTGCTCGGACGGCTCCGCCATGTATCCCCTGAACGAAGAACTTAAATTCTATCCTACGCCCGGGGCCGAGGGGGTCAAACCGGCTGTGGAAAACTCGAGAGCCGTGGCTAGTGGTGAGTGAGGAGCGGGAGGAGAAGACAGAAAAGCAGAGAGGAAAGATGAGAGAGGCCGGAAACTACGAAGTGGCTGGTTTGCGGCGGCCGTGCTGCTCCCAGATTTCCTGAAACAAACGGATGGTGGCGGGAGCGTTGCCGGCGTAGTGGTTGTTGGCGTAAGCGAAGATGGGAACGCCGCGGCCGGAAATCTTCCAGCAGACGTTGACCCATTCGGTGAGTTCGCTGGTGCGATCGATGAGGGTTTTGTCCCAGGTTTTGGTGAGCTCTTCGATGCCTTTCCGGTCGCCGAGCCAGCGAACATAGGCGAAATCCGTGGTGATGGGATCGGCAGGGACGAAGAGCTGTGATGGGCGCGGCATCCACGGATGATCAATCAGCGCGAGGGCCACGCGATGCTCGCCGAGCAGATCGTAGAGCTTGGGCCCCAGCCAGTTCTTGTTGCGCACCTCGAGAGCAAAGCGTACGTCCTGCGGCAGGCGGTCGAGGAACGGCCTGAGCCGGGCCAGAAACGCGTCCACGGTGGCAAACGCCATTTTGTTGAAGTAGGGAAACTGCAGGAGCAGCACGCCCAGCTTTTCGCCGAGCAGTTGCATGCGTTCGACGAACCGCTGGAATTCTGTGTCGCAGTCCACCAGGACGTGTTCGTGAGTGATGGTTTGCGGTACCTTGGCGGCAAAAAGGAAACCCTTGGGAGTCTTGGCTTCCCAGGCGCGCACCGCGGTGATGGAAGGCGTGCGGTAATAAGTGCTGTCGATTTCGACAGTGTCGAATTGCGTGGCGTAGTGGGTGAGATAGTCGGCGGGCTTCATGCCCTCGGGGTAGAAAGTGCCTTCCCAACCAGCGGCGGTGAATGCGGAGGTGCCGAGACGGATTTTGGCGCGTTTGGTCATGAAGAACAGTCTATGGTGCTACTGATTCATGGCGCGGGCGAGCGGAGAGATGGTGAAAGGAGCCGACCAAAGGCCGGCGAGACACCGGTGCTGAGGCAGGCAAATCAGGCATATCGCCAATCCTTCCAGTCGCGGCGGACGAATTTCACCATATCGCAGGCAGCGTCGAGCAGCCAGTCCTTGGGGCGGCGCGCGAGATCGCGACGAATGACTTCGCGGGCGCGCGCGGTGCCTAGATGGACGTTGGCTGTTTCGGCGCCCATGGATTCGAGCAGGCGCTCTTCATTCCGGCGAACGGGAAGATCTCTGAGATAGATTTTCCTGCAGTTCGGGGAGAGACGCCGGATGATCCAGCGGCCATCCACCTTGAAGTGCGGGTCCGGAACGCGGACGGAGCGGCGGAGCACTTCCGCATAAAGGATCGGGCCGGTGCGAGAGTGGTGGCGGAGCCATACGGCGGCGGCGGGAACAAGCGCTTTCGCTTCGCGGGCGATGAATCCGCCGCGCCAATTGACCAAAGAAACGAAACGCTGGTGACCGCGGCTGCCCAGACCGGCGCCGCGGCGGGCGTAGCCGTAGCGCAGGCCGCGCTCGGGCATGGCGCGTTCGATTCCGGCGCGAGCCGCGGCGGGCACCTGGGTTTCGCTGACCGCGGGAAGGGCGCGGAGTTTCTCCCAGAATACCGGTCCTTCCACAATCTGGTGGAGAGCCACGCGACGGAGCCAGCCCTGCCGCTCGGAAAGCACAAAGGGACGGCCGCGGGCGTCGAGGGACCGGCGATAGCCATCTTCGATGCACTCCGCGATATGGCGCGGCTTGAGGGCGAGGTGCTCGCAATCGGCGGCGAGCAGGGCGCTGGCGGTGAGGCGGACGAGGTCGATGGTGTAGGGCATGTGGCTCACTTCGTCGAAATCGTTGATGCCCCAGATGAGGCGGCCTTCGAGGTCGCGCCAGGTGCCGAAATTCTCGACGTGCAGATCTCCCACGGCGAGCACCCGCGGGGCTTCGGCGGTCCTGGGGCAGACGTCGTGCCAGCACTGGAGCCAGCGGTAAAACGTGGCGCGGAAAAACGGGAAGACTTCATCCGCCATGAGCCGGTGTTTCAAGCGGAGGTCGCCGGCTACGATCTGTGTGCGTTTGGCGAGCCACGATTCGTAGCTTTTTGTTGAGGCGATGATGTCCATAGGGATGGCTCCTTGGAGACGGCGTTCCGGGATAGTAGCAATCCCGAGAAGAGGAGGGAAGGAGAGAGGCGACGAAGCCGGGGGCGAGGAAATGTGGGATAAGAGGCCTTAGTGATTCATTTGAGCCGGTCGAGGTTGAAGTCGGCGGTGAAGACGCTGCCGTCCGGGGCAGTGGCTTTGAGATGGGTGAGCTTCGAAGGGATATCTTGAACGTCGAACTGCAAATACAGTACCGCCCCGGAAATGGCGTCCGAGTAGGTCTTTGAGTAGGAGTTGTAAATAGACGTATGGAGCGTGGAGGCCGAGAGATTGCGGGGAGGGATGGGATCGTCCTGCGAAAGCTCAAATCGAAAGGACTTCCAGAAATCGCTGTCCGGATTGTTCAGACCCTGCGAAGTTTTGGCGCCCGGCGTTTGCACAGTCAAGATGGCGGTGAAGGAATCATCGGGGTGGGCCAGATACTCGTCTCGGAAGTTTTGCGCGGAAGTCCGGCCCGCCTGGTCGTGACGGAGTTGCACGAGATTGCAGAAGGGAGTCCTGATGGCGATGCTGCTGATGTAGGTATGGGTAGCAGACGGGAACAATTTTTCGTAGTTGGCGATGAAGCTGTTGAAGTTGGCGTCGGTCCCCAGATGGTACGCGGCCATGATGTCGGATTCGTCGAGGGTCTGGTGATAGGCCCAAAGAACGGAAGCGGCCGAGGTGAGCGCGGCCAGCACTGCGGCGGGAATGAGGGTTCGACGATAGAGATGGCCCAGGGAATTCATAGCGCCCCCTCCAAATCGACCGTGGATTGGGGAATAGTTTAGCGTAGTCTGTCGAGGTCGAAGTCGGTAGAGGCGCTTGTGGAGCCGGGGCCGTTGACCGTGATGTGAATCATATCGGACGCCACGTCGCGGACGTCATATTCGAGACGAATTTCGCCGCCGCTGATAAAGGTGTAGCTGCCGCTGGTGCTGTAGATGGGCGACGAATGCCTGGACCGAGGTTCGATACCTTGCTTCTGGCTAACGGCGAAGACGATCTGCTTCCAGAATCCGCTGTTGGGGTCGGAAAGAATGGCGGCGTTGCTGGGGACCTGGCCGTAAACGTCAACGATCACGGCGAACGGAATCGCCTGGCGAACAAAGTCCAGGCGCGCCTGGAACATCGAATAGGTGCTGCCCTTCTCGAAGACCTGCTCGACAACCGTGCAGAAGGGAGTGCGCACGGCGATGCGTCCGACATGAGCCGTCACTTCGCGGCCGCCGAACGTGGCTTCGTATTCGTGAAGAAACTTGATGAGATCCTGATCGTGGCGCTGGCCGATGTTGTAAGCGTTGAACACATCTTCATCGTTGAGCTCATCCAGATAAGCAGGGAGTGCACGCGGAAACAGAGCGAGAGCGGCGAGGGCTGCGAGTGTGGTCCTCAAGAAAGTCCCAACCCGCGGATCGCTCATAGAGCCCCCTCGGACGGATAAATGCCGACCCTGCAGAGGATGCTACCACGGCCTGAAGGCGTGAGGCGGAGCGGAACTACCGGGCGGCCACGGGTTGGGACGTGCGGCGAGGATATTTTGTGGTCACGTAGTCGTCCACGAGCTTCTGGAAGGCGGCGGAGAGCTGGTCGTAGGTGCCTTCGAGCGTGGTGAAGTGCTTCCCGTCGATGTAAATGGGGCAGCGCGGGGCCTCTCCGGTGCCCGGCAAGCTGATGCCGATGTTGGCAGCCTTCGATTCGCCGGGGCCGTTGACGATGCAGCCCATGACCGCGAGCTTCATGGTTTCGACGCCTTCGAACTGCATTTTCCACTCCGGCATTTTGTCGCGGATGTAGGCCTGGATGCGTTCGGCGAGTTCCTGGAAGGTTGTGCTGGTGGTGCGGCCGCAGCCGGGACAGGCAGTGACGCTGGGGGCAAAGGCGCGCAAGCCGAGCGATTGCAGGAGTTCGCAGGCGGCGTACACCTCCTCGCGGCGGTCGCCGCCGGGGCGGGGCGTAAGAGAAATACGAATGGTGTCGCCGATTCCCTCGCCGAGCAGGATGCCCATGGGGGCCGCGGACCAAATGAGGCCTTTGGCGCCCATGCCGGCTTCGGTAAGGCCGAGGTGGAGAGGCTGGTCCGTTTTGGAAGCGAGGTCGCGATAGACAGCGACGAGATCGGGCGGGCGCGAAGTCTTGCAGGAAATGATGATCTGGTCCTTGCGCAGGCCGCATTCGAGGGCGAGGTCAGTAGACTGTAGCGCCGAGAGGACCATGCACTCGTTGATGATCTCTTCCGAGGATTTTCCGAGGTCTCCGTCGGTGTTCTCCTGCATCTTGGCCATGACCAGCTCCTGATTGAGCGAGCCGGCGTTGACGCCGATGCGCACGGGCTTGGCATGGTCGCGGGCGATTTTGCAGATGACGGAAAACTGCTCGTCGCGGCGCTGGCCTGCTCCCACGTTGCCAGGGTTTATGCGGTATTTGTCGAGGGCTTTGGCACACTCGGGGTATTTCGTGAGCAGGACGTGGCCGTTGTAATGGAAGTCGCCGATGATGGGAACGTCGCAGCCGCCGTCGGCAAGGCGCTGCTTGATTTCAGGGACGGCGGCAGCAGCTTCCGGGATGTTGACGGTGATGCGGACGAGTTCGGAGCCGGCTTCGGCGAGTTCGAGACACTGGCGGGCAGTGGAGATCGCGTCCACAGTGTCGGTATTCGTCATGGACTGGACTACGATGGGCGCGCCGCCACCGACAGTAACGTCGCCGACCTTGACGCCCACCGTTTTGCGCCGCTCGAACATTCCGCGCGATCCTCCGAGTAAACAATAATTCTACAGCACCCCCGTCCAGGATGCCGAAAATCTCAAGAGACTTGCTTCGAGTCTTGAATCCCTGATTGCGGCGGGTGTTTTGCAGGACGGTTACAAATTGATTTCGTCGTTTTGTCATTTTGGTTGCTTGCCGCGAAACGATTCAAATTGGATTCATGCAAAGCCACAACAGAATTGACTGGGCTTTCACGCGGGGATAACAAGCCGCGGCTAAGACCTTATGCCGGGAGGCACGCAGTCCGGCTCACTCCGTGAGTTATTCGCGGGCCTGCAGAAGTGGGAATTCGGACAGTCCATACACTTTCGAAGGAGGGAAGAGGAATGCATTCAGCCTGCAACAAGGTAGTGGCGTTTGTTCTGGCAGCCGCGATTTGCCTGTGGCCTGGCGGGCCGGTGTTTGCGAATGGCCCAGGGGGATATGCGGAAACAGCCACACCGATCCGTCACCTGGTGGTCATCTTCAACGAAAACATCTCTTTCGACCACTACTTTGGCACCTACCCGAACGCGACGAATCCGTCCGGCGAGCCGCAGTTCTACCCGCGGCCAGGCACGCCGACGGTAAACGGGCTTTCGGGGGCACTGCTGACAAACAACCCGAACTTGCTGAACACTGGAAACGGGACGGGAGGGACGAATCCCTTCCGCCTGGATCGGTCGCAGGCCGCGACGGCCGACCAGAATCACAGCTACGGACCCGAACAGTCAGCCGCCGACATGGGGCTGATTGATTTGTACCCGAAGTTCGTAGGGACGGCGGGACCGCCACCCAACGCACCGCCGATGGCGGATACGAAGGGCCTGACCATGGGCTATTTCGATGGGAACACCGTGACGGCGCTGTGGAATTACGCGCAGCACTTCGCCCTGAGTGACAATTCGTATGGATCCACGTTTGGCCCATCCACGGTCGGGTTAATGAACCTGGTCGCCGGCCAGACGAATGGCGTGGGGACCATCATTAACGGGACTGGAAGCGAGACTGCTGACGGCTACGGTGGACTCACAGTGATTGACGACCCGGATCCGATTGGCGACATGTGCTCCAGCCCCACTCGCAATCAAGTGCAGATGACCAGCCAGAACATCGGAGACCTGCTGAGAGCGGCAGGAATCACCTGGGGCTCGTTCATGGGCGGATTCAATCTGAGCATCGTGAACTCGAACGGTACCACGGGATGCTCGCGGAGTTCGACCGGTATCCCCGGGACGACGGCGGACTACATCCCGCACCACGCAATGTTTCAGTACTGGGCCTCCACGACGAACTCGACGCACGCGCGACCCAAGGATGTTTGGGAAATCGGCAACGACGGGCCGGCGAACCATGAATACGACCTGCTGGATTTCTACGCCGCGCTGAGCGCCGGAAATCTTCCGGCGGTGAGCTTCATCAAGCAGATCGCACTTCAGGACGGCCATGCGGGATATTCCGACCCGGTGGACGAACAGACCGGAATCGTCAACGTGGTCAACGCCGTCATGCAATCGCCCTACTGGCATGACACGGCGATTGTGATCCTGTACGACGACTCGGACGGCTGGTACGACCACCAGTTGGGTCCGATCGTGAACCAGTCGAGCAGCCCGGCGGATACGCTGACCGGCAAGAACGCCTGCGGCAATGGCCTCGGTACGGCGCTCCCAGGGGCGAATGCCACGACAACCCCGCATGCGCAGGGCCGTTGCGGTTACGGCATCCGCCAACCGCTGATGGTGATCTCGCCGTGGGCTCGTGAAAACTTCGTGGACAACACGGTGACGGATCAGAGCTCGATAATCCATTTTATCGAAGACAACTGGCTCGGCGGGCAGCGCCTGTCAGGTGGCTCGTTCGACTCGATCGCCAACTCCATTGTTCAAATGTTCGACTTCAACCGGCAGTGGGACGACAATTCTTCCCGGAGGCTGATCCTGGATTCGACAACCGGCGAGCCAGTCCAAAACCAACCCCCGTGGCCGTGGTAAGCTAACGCTCCGGGAACGGAGGAAGTAACCGCGACGCAAGCCCGGGAGCGTGCCAGTGTCTCCGGCTTGCGTCGTCTATTTGCCCACGAGTACGGGGAGCGATGCAGAGACGACAAAGAGCCCTGAGCCGCCGGGAGTTCCTGGCAGCCTCGGGAGCGGCGGCCACCGGACTGATCCTGCCCCAAACCAACCCTCAGAGAACAGGAGTCATCGGGCGTCCGCTGCTGAATCTGGACGCGCTCGAAAAATTCGTGGACGCGCTGCCGATCCCGCGCATGGCGGCGCCGAGCGGCACCCGCCCGGAGCCGGGTCATCCTTCCCAGAAGATTCCGTACTATCGCCTGGCAATGCGGCCATTCGGGGCGAAGATCCACCGCGACGTGCCCGCCACACGATTTTGGGGCTATGAGGGCACATCGCCAGGTCCCACGATCGAGACCCGCAGCGGCGAGCCGATCCTCGTTGAGTGGGTCAATCAACTCCCCGCCACCCACCTGCTGCCCATAGACCACACGATCCACGGAGCGGGCAGGGAGATTGCTGACGTTCGGGTAGTGGCGCATTTGCACGGGGCCAAAGCGCCGCCGGAGAGCGACGGCTACCCGGAGGCATGGTTCGCACCCGGTAAATCGGCGATGTACCACTATCCGAATCAGCAGGACGCGGCGATGCTGTGGTACCACGACCATGCGCTGGGGATCACGCGCCTGAATATCTACGCGGGACTCCTGGGCGCCTACTTTATCCGCGACAGCTTCGAGGACAGCCTTGGCCTGCCGCGAGGAAGGTATGAGATTCCGCTGATTCTGTGCGACCGTTTTTTCGACTCGCAAGGACAACTCTACTATCCGGTCTCGCCGGACCCGGAGTCGCCGTGGGTACCTGAAGTCTTCGGCGACGCCGCCTTGGTGAATGGAAAGCTCTTTCCGTATCTCGAAGTGGAAGCGTGCAAATACCGCTTCCGGCTGTTGAATGGATCGAATGCGCGATTCTTCTCCCTTTCATTTTCCAACGGCCTACAGTTTCACCAGATTGGCACGGACCTGGGCTTGCTGTCGGCGCCAGTGCCCTTGAGGCGGCTGGACATCGCGCCCGCGGAACGCGCCGACCTGATCGTGGATTTCGCAGGCCATGCCGGCGAAAACTTTCAACTGCTGAGCACGATTCTGCCGGTGCTGCAGTTCCGCGTAGCAAGGAGGCCAGCCCGTGAGAGCGGCGGGTTGCCAGCTACCCTGCGCCCAGTCCCGAAGATCCCGGAATCCGCCGCCGTGCAGACGCGCTTGCTGACACTAGGCGAAAAGGACGACAAGGCCGGGAACCCGATGACCAAGCTGCTGGACAACAAACACTGGAGCATGCCGGTGACGGAAACTCCGAAGCTGAACTCGGCGGAGATCTGGAGTTTCGCGAACTTTACAGACGATTCGCATCCGGTCCATTTGCACCTGGTGCGCTTT
>DASPSB010000092.1:0-19491 GCA_035624135.1 Candidatus Acidiferrales bacterium
TGCGCGCATTGGCCGATTCGACCCGCGCCATCAGCCGCGGCGAGTTCCACGAGCGCGCGCCCGTGGCCGGCGCCGCGGAGATCAGCGACCTGGCCGAGAACTTCAACTTGATGGCCGGCGACATCGAGCAGTACATCGAAAAGCTGAAGCAGGCCGCAGAAGAAAACCGCCAGCTGTTCATCGGCTCGATCCGCATGCTCGCCGCGGCGATCGACGAAAAAGACCCGTACACGCGCGGCCACTCCGGACGCGTGGCGAAGTACTCGGTGATTATCGGCGAGCAGTTGGGCCTCGATTCCGAGGCGCTCGACAAGCTTCGCATCTCCGCGCTGCTGCACGACGTGGGAAAAATCGGCATTGACGACCGCGTGCTGAAGAAGCCCGGCGCTCTGACGGACGAAGAATTCCACATCATGAAGCAGCATCCGGTGAAGGGCGCGAACATCATGCGTCCCGTCCCGCAACTGAAGGAGATGTTGCCGGGCATCGAGCTGCACCACGAATGCGTGGACGGCCGCGGCTATCCCTATGGGCTCAAGGCGGAACAGATTCCGCAGATGGCGCGAATCATCGCGGTGGCGGACACGTTTGACGCCATAACCACGAACCGGCCGTACCAATCGGCCATGGACCTGGAATTTGCGCTCAAGCGCGTGCGTGAACTGGCCGGCTCGCGGTTCGATCCGGCCATCGTCTCCGCAATGGAGAACGCGGCCCACGCAGGCAAATTGAGATTGAGCGCTACTTTGGTTGAGGTGTAAGCCCTCGCGAAGGCTTCGCGCCCCCACGGGAAGTCGAGAACGCGCCTCTGCTAAGATAACTGCAATGATTACGCTCTTCGGGCCTCCGGAACCAACGCTCGCTGAGCGGCTGAAGCAGTCGGTCAGCCGCACACGCGAAGTGCTGACCATGCCGCTTGGCGAACTGCTGGCCGGCGGGCAGAAGATCGATGAGGCGCTGCTCAAGAAGCTGGAGACGGCGCTACTTTGCGCCGATCTGGGCGTGCGCACAACGCGCGAAGTGCTGGCGGCGCTGCGGGAGGAGGCCGCGCAGCAGAAGATCACGGACAGCGGGCAGGTTCGCGAGGAGCTGAAAAAGAAGCTCTCCGGCATCCTCTGTGCCCCGGCCGCCAAGAACGGAACCGTGGAGGCGGCGCCGATGGTGATTTTTGTCGTCGGCGTCAATGGAACGGGAAAGACAACCACGATCGGAAAACTGGCCAACCGGCTTCGGAAAGAAAACCGCAGCGTTCTGCTCTGCGCGGCGGACACATTCCGCGCCGCCGCGGTCGAGCAACTGGAAATCTGGGCGCGGCGGAACGGGATCGAAATGGTCCGTCAGAAGACGGGCGCGGATCCGGCCGCAGTAGTGTTCGATGGCCTGGCTGCCGCGCGAGCTCGCGGCGTGGATGTGGTGATTGTGGACACCGCGGGCCGGCTGCACACGAAATCCAACCTGATGGCCGAGCTCGAGAAAATGAAGCGCACGGCGGCAAGACAGGTGGCGGGCGCACCGCATGAGGTGCTGCTCGTGCTCGACGCGACGACCGGACAGAACGGACTAGCGCAGGCGCGCGAGTTCACTGAGCACGCAGGCGTCACCGGGCTGGTGTTGACGAAGCTGGACGGCACGGCGAAAGGGGGAATCGCCGTGGCGATTGTGCGCGAACTGGGACTGCCCATCCGGTTTGTCGGCACGGGTGAACAGATCGACGACCTCCTGCCGTTCGACGCCGCCACGTTCGTCAATTCCCTCCTGGACTGAACCGCGATGACGGCCTCCCGTGAAACGGCGTCCTCGTCTCCTCCGGGCGAACATTCCGCCCTCGACTACAAATGGATGGCGCGCGCGCTGGCATTGGCGCGAAAGGGCGAAGCGCTGGCGCATCCCAATCCGATGGTGGGCGCAATCGTGGTGGCCGGCGACCTCGAGGTGGGCAGGGGATTTCACACCTACGATGGAGTGAAACATGCCGAGGTTCTGGCGCTCGAAGCAGCAGGTGGGCGCGCGCGGGGCGCCACGCTCTACGTGAATTTCGAGCCCTGCTGCCACACAGGCCGCACGCCCCCATGTACCGACGCAATCCGTGCGGCGGGGATTTCGCGCGTGGTCGCGGCCATGTCCGACCCCAATCCACTAGTATCGGGTCGCGGGTTCAAAATCCTGAGAAGCGCGGGCATCGAGGTCGTGACCGGGGTGCTGAAAGCGGACGCGCGGCGGTTGAATGAAGCGTTTGCGTGCTGGATTCGCACTCGGCGCCCGCTGGTGACGCTGAAGGTTGGGCTGACTCTGGACGGCCGGATCGCTCTTGACGGCGCAATTACAGCGCGCGCCGCGCATCAGACAGCCAAGCGCGAGCATTGGATCACCTCGGAGCATTCTCGTGAGGAGGTGCAGCGCATTCGGCACGGGTCGGACGCGGTGCTTACGGGCATCGGCACTGTGCTGGCGGACGACCCGCTGCTGACGGACCGGACTGGCCTCGCGCGGCGACGCCCGCTTGTGCGGGTGGTGCTGGACTCGCGGCTGAGGCTGCCACTCGAATCGAGGCTGGCGAGATCAGCGGCCGGCGACGTTCTTGTGGTAACGCGAGCCTCTGAGGATTCGGGGAAGGCGTCTGCGCTCGAATATGCGGGTGTGGAGATGCTGCGCATCATGGGCTCGGCGGGCAAGAAGAAATCGCGGACCCGGGGCGCGGGAATCCCACTCGATCAGGTGATGGAAGCGCTGGGTGAACTGGACATGCTCGCGGTGATGATCGAGGCCGGACCACGGCTCGTGTCGGCTGCGCTGGCCGCAGGCGTGGTGGACAAGGCTGTGCTCTTCTATGCGCCGCGATTCCAGGGAGGAAGCGCGCTTCCGATGCTGCCTGTGCTGGACGGTCATGGCGCGCGACGGCGGCATACGCGCCACCCGGCTCTCCACGTGCCTGAACTGAAAGATGTAACACTGCGGCGATTCGGACCCGATTTTGCCGTGGAAGGATACTTGCGCGATGTTTACGGGGATCATTGAACAGCAGGGCGTGATCGCGGCGCTCGAACGCAGCGGCGAAGGCGGAAGAGTGAGGGTGCGTGCGCCGGAACTTGCGTCACAGCTCGGCATATCCTCAAGCATCGCGGTGAACGGCTGCTGCCTGACCGTAGTGGAAAAAACGGCGGAGGAGATTGCCGCGGACCTTTCGGGAGAGACGCTGCGGCGAACCTCGTTCGGAGAGATGCGGGAAGGCGCCGTCGTGAACCTCGAGCGTCCGCTCACGGCCGGTAAGGAATTTGGAGGGCATTTCGTACAGGGCCATGTGGACGGCGTGGGGCGGGTCGCGCGACTGACACAGGAAGGCCCGAACTGGTGGCTGGGCGTGCGCGTGCTGCAAGATTTAGCGCGTTACGTGGCGATGAAGGGTTCAATTTCGCTCGACGGAATCAGCCTGACCGTGGCGGGCTGGCGGGACGGCGTGGTTGAGGCGGCCATCATCCCTTACACCTACGAGCACACAAACATCAAAGGGATGACGCTGGGCGATGCGGTGAACGTGGAGTGCGACATCCTGGCGAAATATGTGGAACGCCTGCTCGAAGCGCGCGGCGAGCAGCCAATAGCGCGGCTGACGGTAGCGCGGCTGATTGAGGAGGGGTTCTAAAGCAGTGGCTGGTGGCGAGTGGTTAGCGTGCAGTAGAGAGCGACCAGAGGAAGGAGGCCGCATGGCCGCTGTGACGGGCGTTCTGGAAACGTGCCTTTATCTGGAGGATTTGGACCGCGCGTCGCGATTTTATGAGGGGCTGTTCGGCTGGAAACGGATGGATGGCGACGCGCGCTTTCGCGCGTACGGAATCGCTCCCGGGTCGGTCTTGCTACTGTTCAAACGTGGGGGAACCGTGCAGGCGGCCGCCACAGGTGGCGGGGTGATCCCCGGGCACGACGGCACGAGCGGCGGCCATTTGGCGTTTTCGGTCCCCGCAGCAGAGTGGGAGAAATGGCTGCGGCGACTCGAAGAGCATGGAGTCGCGATTGAACAGGTCGTGCAGTGGCCGCGCGGCGGGCGCAGCCTTTATTTTCGCGACCCGGAACGAAATCTGATCGAACTCGCCACGCCGGGGCTTTGGGCGGTGTATTGAGACCGGGCCCGGAACTAAACTGTTTGCGCTTCCCTGCCCTTGCTGCGCGCGCCGCGATAATACAGGACGAGTCCCAGACCAACAGCAGCGATCGAGGCACCGACGATTTTCACCTCGAAGACGAATTTGTTGGTGACTTCGCCCGGCGGAACCATGGAGAGGAGAATGCTCGCCAGTGTGACGAGGAAGCCGAGGCCGCCGGCGAGCCACACGCCGGGTTTGCCGCCGGGAATCAGGACGGCGCGTCCGTTTTCAGAGCGATCTTTTCTGTCGGCAAGTTTGATCACTGCGGCGTACATATAGAGAAATGGGATGAAATAGAGGATCACAGCCACGTCAATGAGTCCCTGATAGGCGCCCTGCATTGTTTCGTTGATCTGGCTGGCCAGGAGGACCGCGCCGGAAACTCCTGCCTGGACCAGGATGGAAATGTGGGGCGTGCGCCAGCGGGGATGGATTTTGCCGAAGGCCGCGGGGAGGTAACGATCAATGCCGACGACAAACGGAACGCGGGCGATTCCCGCGACTGTAGAGCCCACGCCACCGGCGTTGCCCGCAGTCACGAGCAGCGCAGCAAGCACGCCCAGCAAGGCGAGGCGCAGCAAGCCTGAGCCGTGCGTGATGGCCTGGAAAACGCCGCTCTTCGGATCCACCTGGTCTGCCGGAATGATGGAAAGGACGGCAAGCGTCCCGAGGATATAAATGACGGCGATGAGCAAGCCAGAGCCGAGGATGGCGCGCGGCAGGGTGCGCTGGGGGTCGCGGATTTCCTCGCTCATGGCGGAGACGAGTTCGAGGCCGGTGAAGGCAAAGGCAATTTGCGACCAGAAGTTTACAGTGTCCCAGTTCCAGGTCGGCAGGATGTTCGCCCATGTGAACTGGGTGACGGAACCCTGGCGCAACCAGAGCGCGCCGGCAACGCCGGAAAGAATCAGCAACGGAACGTAGGTGCCCACGCCGCCAGCATTTTGGAGCCATTTGCCGATGTTGAGGCCAACGATGTTCATCCCGACGGCGACGAACAGGATTACCAGCGAACCCACGAGCAAAAACGTGCGCTGCTGCGCGAGCGCCGCGCCGCCAGTGCCGGCAACGTAAGCGCTCATGGAAACGCTGGCCAGCAGCAGTCCGGGAAAATAAAAGACGGTGTAAATCCAGTAGGTCCATCCGGCCACGAAACCGTGGAAATCGCCGAACGCTTCTTTGGACCAGACGTAGAGCCCGCCTTCATCCGGGAAGCGCGTGGAAAGTTCGCTGATCACGAGCGCGGTTGGGACAAAAAAGAAAACAGCGGCAAAGACCCACAGGCTGATCGAAGAAGTGCCGTTGTGCGCGGCCGCGGCAATCCAGCGCGGGCCGAGCACGGTGGCGATGTTAAACAGGAGCACGTCCCAGAAACCCATTGTCTTGCGGAGCTGATCTCTTGCGTCGCCCGGGGCGTGTACGGGCTGGCTCATGTGGTTGCGTCGAGCGCGGGGATGAGGGCGTCTTCCAACAAGAAGTTGCGGAGGAACGGCTGGGAGCTGGACTCAAACTCCGTCCACGGACCGAACAACCCGACGCGGCCGTCCTGGAGGAAAACGACGCGGTCGGCGAGTTTTTTGGCGAGGTGCGTGTCGTGGGTGACCACAATGGAGGTTTTGCGGAAGGACTCCTTGAGTTTGCGGATGAGCTCGCCAACGTGGCCGGCCATGATGGGGTCAACCATCGTGGTGGGCTCGTCGTACAGGATGGCTTCCGGCTCCTGGGCCAGGGCACGGGCGATGGCAACGGCACGCTTCATACCGGTGGAGAGATCGGAAGGAAGCGAATCGGCGAACTGGGCGACTTCAAGCATCTCGAGGAGTTCCTGCACGCGGCGATCAATGAGCCCATCCGCCAGGCCAAGTCCCTCCAAGGGAAAGGCCACGTTTTGACGCACAGTGAGCGAATCAAACAGCGCGCCGGACTGGAACACCATGGCCACGCGGCGGCGGATTCCCGTGAGCTGATGCTCGTCCCACCCAGTGATTTCCTGGCTGGCGACCCAAACTTCACCAGCGTCGGGCTTCAGGAAGCCGAGAATATGCTTGAGAGTGACGGATTTTCCGACGCCGCTGCGGCCGAGGATGACGCAGGTCTCGCCGGGATCAACGGCGAAGCTCACGTCGTCGAGCACGACGTGGCCGTCGAAGGCTTTTGAAACATGGCGAAATTCGAAGTAATGGTCCGGCATGGCGCAACTGGATTGGCTACCGTTCGCGCGCCCAGCGCACCCTGGCTGGCCGCGTGCCGTTCCCTTCTTGCACCTTGCTCCCTGATTCGAAAGTCGAACAGGAGCGCAGCCAGTTCCGAATCCCGAAGCATCGGGATCGGGAGGCTGTGCTACTGCCGCTCGAAATCCGCGCGTGCCCGCTCGTAGTCGTCGAGCGTATTGAGATTCTGGAAGAGAACGCCGCGCGGGTCAAACACTTGGATTTCAGCGGGTGTCACGCGTTCGACAGGCAGGGCCCCGAAGGCGTCTGTAACTTTGCGGATTCCGCGATCGAAGGCAGCGCGCATGGAGGACGCCGCTTTGCGGTGATAGACGGCGCAGAGGGGCTCGAGTCCGGAACTGCTTTCCGGCAATACAACGCGGGCGGAAGAGGATGCAGCTCGGTTGACGAGATAGCGCAGCCACTCGGGCGTGAGGTAGGGCAAGTCGCAGGCAATGACGAGGTTCCAGTCGACGCCGGCGTGGCCGAGCGCGGTGAGAATGCCGCCGAGCGGTCCCAGGCGAGGCTGATCGTCAGAGATGGTGGGATATTCGAATCGCGCGTACGTCTGAAGTTCGCCGACGATGGTTGCCGAGGAGCAGACGGATGCGACGAGGCGCGCCGCACGCACAATCAGCGTGGTTCCCGCAATCTCCAACAGCCCTTTTTCCCGTCCCATGCGGCTGCTGCGGCCACCGGCGAGGATCCATCCCGCACAGGCGGCTGGGGATTCAGCAGTCATCCGGCGAGGTGCGCCTCTATTGTGCAGCGGGAGCGGCGGGAAGGGCGACCGTGAAACAGGCGCCGCGGCCAGTGCGATGCGGACTCTCCCAGGTGATGCCGCCGCGCAATTCGGCGAGCCGCCATTCCACATCGGCGAGCCCCTGGCCCTTGGCGCCGGGCTTGGTGGTGAAGCCGCGCTTGAAAATCCGGGAAAAGTCCACCGGGCGAATGCCCGGCCCCTCGTCGGTCACCTCGATGATTACCTGGCCGTTGCGTTCGTGCTGGGCGATGCGAACCAGTCCATTCTGAGGGGAAGCCTCGACCGCATTTTTGACCAACTGCTGGAGGATTTGCTTTACGGCAGGCTCGGGACCGCGAACCTGCGGATTGTCACAGGTGCGGCCAATCTCGATGACAGCGCGGCGCTGGCCAATGAGGACGCCGAGCTCTTGCACGACGTCTCTCACGATGGCAGACAGACTGACGGGAACCAGGGCGGCGTGGGCGCCGCTCCTAGCTCGAACTGCTCCAGTTGCCGAGTTCATCGGTTCCCCTCCCGATGGTGAAGGCCCCTCGGGTCAATTCTGCCACAGAAGGATGAGTTTTCGATGCGTGAAGGAGAGCGTCGTGGAAATGGAAATATCGCGGGCAACTGTGGGCCTAGCGCGTGCGAATGAGAGCGAGATTGTTGCAAGACCAGCCGCTGCAGAGGTGGCTCGTAACCTATTGACTCATAACGGGTTGCGACGGAAGGGCCGGAGGGCTGCAGAGGGTTGTTGTAAGGATTTGACAGCGGAGAGGAAATTCCATAGTATTAGCACTCGCCGTCGAGGAGTGCTAACCGTCGGTGGCGGTCGCTCGTATCCACGAACGTCCTGATTCAGATCACTTGGAGGAAATCTCGATGCCAGTAAATGTGACACCGCTGCACGACCGTGTGCTCGTGAAGCGGATTGAAGAGAAGGAGACGGTGCGGGGCGGAATCATCATCCCCGACTCAGCAAAGGAGAAGCCGCAGGAGGGCGAGATCATCGCCGTGGGGGCCGGGAAGCGCGAGAAGGGCGAGCGCATTCCACTGGACGTCCAGGTGGGGGATCGCGTTCTGTTCGGCAAGTACAGCGGGAGTGAAATCCGGCTGGACGATCAGGAGTACCTGATCCTCCGGGAAGAAGAAATTCTCGCGAAGCTCGGCTCGGCCGCAAAGGCGGCAAGGAAATAAACTCGCCGCGAGGCGCGGGCCACGACCCAAAAAGGGCGAGGCCGGCCACGGGCCCAACCGCAGCAGAAAGACATTTCTAAGGAGGATTGAGAACCATGGCGAAGACGATAGTGACTGGCGAGAATTCGCGCCAGTCGATCCTGCGCGGCGTGAACATCCTGGCAGACGCAGTGAAAATCACGCTGGGCCCCAAAGGCCGCAACGCAGTGATCGAGAAGAAATTCGGAGCACCGGTGATTACGAAGGACGGGGTCACCGTAGCGAAGGAAATCGAGCTCAAGGATTCGCTCGAAAACATGGGGGCACAGATGGTGCGGGAGGTGGCGTCGAAGACCTCCGACGTCGCCGGCGACGGCACCACGACGGCCACCGTGCTGGCCCAGGCCATCTTCCGCGAGGGCGTGAAGACGGTGGCGGCCGGAGCGAACCCAATGGCGCTCAAGCGCGGAATCGACAAGTCCGTCGAGAGCGCAATCGACGAAATCAAGAAGCTGCATCGGGACGTGAAGGGCGACATGATAGCCCAGGTCGGCACGATCAGCGCGAACAACGACAAGCAAATCGGCTCCATCATCGCCGAGGCCATGAAGAAGGTGGGCAAGGACGGGGTGATCACGGTCGAGGAATCGCGGACCATGGAGACCACGCTGGAAGTGGTCGAAGGGATGCAATTCGACCGCGGGTACCTTTCTCCCTACTTTGTGACCGACGCGGAGCGGATGGAGTGCGTGGTGGAGGACGCGCGCATTCTGATCCACGAGAAGAAAATCAGCTCGATGAAGGATCTGCTGCCGCTGCTGGAGAACATCGCGAAGATGGGCAAGCCGCTGCTGATCATCGCCGAGGACGTTGAGGGCGAGGCCCTGGCAACCCTGGTGGTGAACAAGCTGCGCGGCACGCTGCAGTGCGCGGGCGTGAAGGCCCCGGGCTTCGGCGACCGCCGCAAGGCCATGCTGGAAGACATCGCGACGCTGACGGGCGGCAAGGCGATCACCGAGGACCTGGGCATCAAGCTCGAGAACGTACGCGTGGAGGACCTCGGCAGGGCCAAGAAGATCGTCATCGACAAGGACAACACCACGATCGTCGAGGGTGCGGGCAAGGCCACCGAGATCGAAGGCCGCGTGAAGCAGATCCGGGCGCAGATCGAGGAGACGACCTCAGACTACGACCGCGAAAAGCTCCAGGAGCGGCTGGCCAAGCTGGTGGGCGGAGTCGCGGTGATCAAGGTGGGCGCAGCGACCGAGACAGAGCTGAAGGAAAAGAAGGCTCGCGTCGAGGACGCCATGCACGCCACGCGCGCGGCGGTCGAGGAAGGCATCGTGCCGGGGGGCGGAGTGGCCCTGGTGCGCTGCATCCCAGCGCTCGACAAGCTCAAGCTTCGCGACGACGAAGTGATCGGCGTGAACATCGTCAAGCGCGCGCTCGAGGAGCCCATGCGCCAGATTGTGCAGAACGCGGGGCACGAAGGCGCCGTGGTCGTGGAGCACGTCCGCCAATCGAAGGACGACAATTACGGCTTCGACGCGGAGTCGGGCGAATATGGCGACCTGGTGAAGGCCGGAATCATTGATCCGGCCAAAGTGACCCGGCTGGCGCTGCAAAACGCGGCGTCCATTGCCGGCCTGATGCTGACCACCGAAGCGCTGGTGGCCGAGTTGAAGGAAGAGGAAAAGAAGGCGCCGGCGGGTCCGGGCGGACCGGGCGGCATGGGCGGGATGTACTAACCTCCCGCTCGATCAAGGGCTGGACAGGGGCATCCCGCGTGCGGGATGCCCCTTTTCTTTGGGAGAGTGTGCGATCGGCAAGGGTTGGGAGGTAAACGGGACACGATGGTGTCCAGGCCCAAGGTCGCCTTGCCCCCGCATTGGGGCTCCCGTATAGTGGGCACGCCTCGGCCGCACAGGGACGGCCAATCATGCCCGGGTTTCTCAGAAAACTGCTTCCGCAGGAGCAGGGGTTCCTAACCCTGTTCGTGAGCCAAGCGGAAAACGTGGCCGCCGGAGTAAAGGCCCTGGTGGAAATGGTGTCGAAGTTCGACGACCCGTCGGCGCAGGCGCGGCGGATCAAAGACATCGAACACGCCGGTGACACGATTACGCACGACTTGATTACGCGGCTGAACCAGACGTTTATCACGCCGTTCGACCGCGAGGACGTCCACGAGCTTTCGAGCAAAGTGGACGACGTGCTGGACCTGACGGATGCCGCGGCGGGACGGATGGTGCTCTACAGGGTGAAGGCAGTGCGGCCGGGCGTGCTGGAGCTGGCACAAATCCTGGAGAGCGCAACGCAGGAAATCTTGGCAGCGATCCGGGTGCTCGACAAGCAGGACGACATCCTTTCGCACTGCATCGAGATCAACCGCCTGGAAAACGAAGGGGACCGCGTGAGCCACGCGCTCATGGCGAAGCTGTTCGAGGTGGAAAAGGACCCGATCGAGATCATCAAGTGGAAGGAAATCATCGAGGCGATCGAAAACGCGGTGGACAAGTGCGAAGACGTGGCCAACGTGATCGAGTCCGTAATCCTAAAGCAAGCCTGATAGCGCGCTCGATGCGATTCGACAAAACATCAGTTTCCCACGCCGGAACTCGCGGCACGCGGCGGGGGTCCGGCATTGGATAGCGCAGCGCTGCTCTTCCTGACAGTGATCGTGACACTCTCGTTCGAATTCTCGAACGGGTGGCACGACGCAGCCAATTCCATCGCCACCGTGGTCTCAACGCGCGTGCTGACGCCCCTCGTGGCGGTGATCTGGGCGGCATTTTGGAATTTCGTAGCCGCGTTTATTTTCGGAACGGCGGTGGCGGCGACGATCGGCATAGGCCTGGTGAGGCTGGAACTGGTGAACCAGCAGGTGCTGCTGGCCGGGCTGGTGGGGGCAATCGGGTGGAACCTGCTGACGTTGTATTTCGGGATGCCCACCAGCTCCTCGCACGCGCTGATGGGGGGATATGCTGGTGCGGCAGTGGCGCACGCAGGGCTAGTGACGCTGGTGCCGGGCGGCTGGGTGAGGCCTGTAGTGTTCTTGTTCCTAGCGCCGTTCGTGGGCCTGTTTGCTGGTCTGCTGGTGACTGTGGCGACGAACTGGGCCGTACGGCACCAGAGCCCGCATCGGGTGGACCGCTGGTTTCGCCGACTGCAACTACTTTCCGCGGCGGCGTACAGCCTGGGCCATGGCACGAACGATGCGCAGAAGGGAATGGGGATCATTACAGCGGCACTGGTTGCAGGCCGGGCAATCAGGACGTATCACGTACCGTACTGGGTTATCATTGCCTGTCATGCCGCGATGGCCGGCGGGACGATGGCGGGCGGCTGGCGCGTGGTCCGGACGATGGGACAGCGGATCACGAAACTGACCCCCTACGGCGGATTTGCCGCCGAGACGGCGGGCGCCATCACGCTGTTTGCGACGGCGCAGGCGGGGATTCCGGTGAGCACGACGCACACGATCGCGGGATCCATCATGGGGGTGGGAGCAGCGAGGCGGCTGACGGCCGTGCGCTGGGGCGTGACGCAACAGATCGTGACAGTGTGGGTGCTGACGATTCCGGGTGCGGCACTATTTGGGGCCGGGCTCGAAGCCGTCACGCGCTGGCTGGGAAAATAAGATGACGCAGAACGATGCTCCATTTTGCACGGTAGAAGCGGCGCTGGAGGAAATCCGGCAGGGGCGGATGATCGTGCTGGTGGACGACGCCGACCGGGAAAACGAAGGCGACCTGTGCATGGCCGCCGAAAAGGTGACGCCGGAGGCCATCAACTTCATGGCGCGGTACGGGCGCGGGCTCGTGTGCCTCTCGCTGACAGAGGAGCGCTGCGAAGAGCTGAACCTGGCGATGATGGTGGCGCAGAACACGTCCACGCTGGGCACGGCGTTCTGTGAATCAATCGAGGCGCGGCGCGGGGTGACGACGGGAATCAGCGCAGCAGACCGTGCAACCACAATACTGACGGCGATCGATCCGAAGACGCGGCCAGCGGATTTGGCGCGGCCGGGGCACGTGTTTCCGCTGCAAGCGAAACGAGGGGGCGTGCTGGTGCGTGCGGGACAAACGGAGGCGTCGGTGGACCTGGCGCGCGCGGCAGGAATGATTCCTGCAGGCGTGATCTGCGAAATCATGAACGATGACGGGACCATGGCGCGCGTTCCGGAGCTCGTCGAATACTGCCGCCAGCACGAGCTGAAACTCCTGACGGTGGCGGACCTGATCCGGCACCGCATGCGGCACGAACGGCATGTGCGGCGAGTGGCGGAGGGCGTGCTGCCCACGCGCTTCGGCGAGTTCCGGATGATCGTGTACACCAGCGAGGCCGACGAAGAACTGCACGTGGCGCTGGTGCGGGGCGAACTGGAGGGGGAACCGCCGCCACTGGCGCGGCTGCATTCGCATTGCCTGACGGGCGAAGCGTTCGGTTCGACGGCGTGCGACTGCCGCGAGCTGATCGATCATTCGCTGGAGCGCATCGCGGCGGAGAACCGCGGCGTGTTCGTGTACCTGCACCACCGCGGGCGTGGATTCGGGATCGCTACGGCAGGAGCGGCGGAAGGGCAGATGCCCCGGCTGCGGTACCACCGCCGCGAGCAATTGGATAGTGACCTGGATCGCCAGCGCATGGTGCAGCGCGAAAGCGGAATCGGCGTGCAAATCCTGCTGGACCTGGGACTGACGAAGGTGCGCGTGCTGACGAATCACCCGCGCAAGGTGGTGGCGCTCGACGGCTACGGGCTAACCATCGCGGCGCAGGTGCCCATTCCGATCGGAATGACCGAATCGCGAAAACCGACGCATCAACGACTGTGACGGGGCCGTGAGGGCGATCGGAGAAATTCTTCGCGACGTTTTATTGCTCGGCATAGTAGCCGCCTGCCTGTGGGTGTTCCCCAAAACGGTGCTGACGATCGAGGGTGTGTGCGGGATTGGCACGGTGGCGCTGTTCATTATCGAGCGGCACGTGAGATAGAAAGGCCTACGGTCAGAGAACCACTGACCGTGGCTACCGGGGATTTTCCATAACGATATAAGGGCGGATGCGCTCGATCGCGCGGCGAGTAATTCGCGGAATGGCCAGCAGATCCTCCAGACGGCGGATAGGACCGCTCTGCTGACGGAAGCGAATGATTTCGGCGGCGGTTGCAGGACCGATGCCGGGGAGCTGGGCGAGTTCGGCGGCCGTAGCCGTGTTGAGGTCGATGGGATGGTCGGGATGTTTGTGGAAACGGTCGGAAACAGAATCGCGAATGCCGGCGATTGAATCGGCGACCCGGCTCGCTGCACCGGGCTTCATCCAAAACGCGACACCGAGATAGACAGTGATGGCGGCGAGAATGGCGAGCAATCGAAGCCGCGTGCGGCGGCGGCCGGCTCGAGCTTGGTCAAAGCCTGGACCGGCGCGGGCTTCAGCGGGGCCCGCGGGCTCAGTCGGACGAGAGGAGTTTTCCCTGGGCATCGAACACCTGAACGTCGCCGAACAGGCGGGCTTGGGCTTCGATCTTGTCGGCATCGCCGGCGAGCACGATTTGCGCGTTGGCGGAATCGAAGTGGGAACGGGCGGCGGCGAGTACATCGTCCAGGGTGAGCGCACGGATGCGCTCGCGATACGTCTCGAGATAGTCCTCGGGCAGCTCGTAGAGATATAGAGTGGCGAGCTGGCCGGCCAGACCGTCGAGCGTGGCAATGCCGAGCGAAAAGACCCCGCTGAGATACGCCTGAGCATCGGCGAGCTCGTCGGGGCGGACGGGAAGCGCGCGGATGCGGTCGAGCTCGTAGAAAATTTCGGCCAGGGACGGCGCGACGACGTCGTTGCGCACGGCAGCGTGGACGGTGAAATATCCGTGGCGGCGGAGCGCGGTAAGGCCGCTGCGCCCGCTGTAGGTGTAGCCCTTCTGCTCGCGGATATTGGCGACCAGCCGCGAATGGAATGCACCGCCGTAGATGGCATTGGCGAGCGAGAGCCGCAACCAATCCGGGTGCTCGCGAGTGATGGCGACATTGCCCAGGGCGATCTGGGTCTGCACGGCCCCGGGCACGTGGACGAGCGCGACGTGGCGGCCGAAGTGGGAAGGCAGCGGAGTTTCCTCCGGCTGCTCCACCAAGCCGCCGGACCAGCCTTCGAAGGCCCGCTCGAGCTGTTCCACGAGGCGCGGGGGCGAAAAATCGCCCACAGCCAGGAGGAACGCATTGGCCGGCGAATAGTGGGTGCGGTGGAAGTCGAGAATGAGCTGGCGAGTGAGCGCTTCCACCTGGGCTTCCGTCGGAGCGATGACAGCGTAGGGGTGCTCGCCGAAGAGGACGCTGCGGAAACGCTCAAGGACGAGGTAATCCGGCGAGGTTCGGTTGAGGCGCACGGATTCGAGCGAGCTGCGCCGCTCGCGCTCGAACTGAGCGGCCGGGAACGCGGGGTTGCGAGTCAGGTCAGAGACAAGGTCGGCGAGTTCCGCGGAAAATTCGGAAAGGCCACTGGCGACGATCCAGCTCGCGTCTGCGCCGGCGCCCGCGGCGAGATCGGCGCCGATGCGGCGGAGCTCGTCGTCAACGGCATGCTCGTCGCGGGTATCCGTGCCGGTGCGCAGAAGCGAGCTGGTAAGAGCGGCGACGCCTCGATCCGAAGAGAACTCCATTGCTGATCCGCTGCGGAGGAAAAACTGGAGGGAGAATTTGGGAATCGTGTGACGCTCGACGAGCCGCACCGGGACTCCGCATTTCAGCCGAGCATGGGTGCGCTCGGGCCAAACCACGGGCCGCTCGGGCGCGAGAGGAGGGGTGAGCGGGGAAATGGGAGCGACGATTTCGGCGGCCAATTGCGTCTCCTCTAGTCCGCAGCCTTCTGGGCAGGTTTTGCCACAGGAAGGCGCGAGACGATGGAACGGTTATCGCGCCGCAGGACGCGACCGGCGACGGCATGGACTTCTTCCGGGGTCACGCGCAGGAATCCGTCAAGGGCCGAGTTCACCAGGCCCGGGTCGCCGTCGAACAAAGTGAAACAAGCGAGATAGTGCATCAGGCCAAAGCGGGGAATGGGATTGCCGTGGCCGCCCTCGAGAGCGGAAAAGAAGTCTGAGCGCAGCTTGACTTTTATTTGGTCCAGTTCGGCGGAGGGGAGCGGACGCTGGCGCACTTCGCCGACCACCTTATCGAAAGCTTCGACTACCTGCTCCGACGAGTACTCCGGTTTGTACAGCATGCGAGTGACCATCTGCATTGGGCCGCTGTAGTCGAAGACATCGCCCATGGGATAGTGGATGCCTCCCGCGGTCTCCAGAGCGATTTGCCTCTCGAGAACAAGCGAGCGATAGAGGCGGCCCGCACGGCCTCCGTGGAGCGCCCGGTCGGCCAGCGCCAAAGCGTACCAGTCGGGCGTACGGCGGGGCGGAACGTGGTAACCGATGGCCATGGCTGGAAGAGTGCCCAGCTTTTCCGGAACCTCGCCGCGGCGTTCCTCGGTCTGTGCGGGCTCGGAGACGTCCGCTGCGGGCGGGGGCGCCCCGGCGGGAATGGCGCTGAAATGCTTTTCGGCGAGCGCGAAGCCCGCGGCAGGCTCGACGTCGCCGACGAGCAGGAGCACCGCGTTTCCGGGGGTGTAGTAGGTGCGGAAGAAGGCCTGAACGTCGGCCAGTGTGGCGGCGTCGAGATCCTGAAAGTCACCGTAAAAATTGTGAGCGTTGGCCCAATTGCGGTTGGCAACGGGGGGCAGGTCGAGCCAGGGAAATCCACCGTAGGGCTGGTTGAAAACGTTCATGCGCACTTCTTCTTTCACCACGTCGCGCTGGTTGCGGAGATTCTGGTCGTCCACACGGAGCGAGCACATGCGATCGGCCTCGAGCCAGAGGACGCGATCGAGGGCATTGGAGGGAACCGACTCAAAATAGTTGGTGACGTCGTAGAGTGTCGTACCATTCGGCACGCCGCCGGAGGAATTCACCAGGCGGATGTGGACCATTTTCCCGGCATTTTCCGAGCCCTGGAACATCATGTGCTCGAACAGATGGGCGAAACCACTCCGGCCGCGGGGCTCGAGGCGGAAACCGATGTTATAGTACACGCCCACGGTGACCACGGGAGCGGTGCGGTCGGCAGAAATCACCACTCGCAAGCCGTTCGCCAGCGATCGCATCTCGACAGGAATCTGTAATTGCTGCACCGTTCCTCCTCCCATCCACGCTCGCGATTCACACACCACCCACAGCGCGCTGCGACGGCGCCACAGCGGCGGCCGGCATAGTCGAATCGAGCCGCGCCAGCACTGCTTCCGGTTCGGAGGCGAGCAGCCGCGCCGCCAGACGCGTCATGCCAGCGTAGGCGGCGCGAAATTCAGGCGGGTAGTGAGCCAGCGACTCCCAGTGCAGGCCGATGGTGGCAAAATCCCCGCGGGAAAGCGGTCCCGTCCAGGCCGCCCGCGGGCCCAGCAGTTCCTGATTGTCAAGCACCTGGCGGGCCAGGCGCAGGAGGGCGCGCGTGGCTTCGCGGCGCTTCATGCCCGCAGCCGTGAGCAAATGGACGCCCGCCTCCAAGGAAGCGAGCACGTGCGCCGCGGCAAATGTGCCCGCGCAATGATACTCCGCTTTCCGCGCAGCCTCGACGCGCGCGGCGTCGCCGCCGAGACTGCGAACCATTTTGCGAATCGCGCGAAGCGCTTCCGCATGGCCCTCGATGCCGAACAGCACTCCGTCGAGCCGCGGCCGAGTCCTGGCCCCAAAACTCTGCATGGGGTGCATCACGCCTGTCCAGGCGCCACGAAGGGCCAGCGGAGCGAGCACCGCGGAAGTGAGCGCGCCGCTGGTATGCACCACTACTTTTCGCCGCAGATCGTCGCCGCAGGCGCGTTCGAGCCGAGCGGCAACGCCGGCCAGAGCATCGTCGGGCACAGCGAGGAGGAGGACGCCTGCATCGAGCACGCGCCGCGTTGGGCCGACGCAGGGGGTGCCCCCGCGGATGGCGCGCACGGCGGCGCGGGCGGATGGCATCGTCCTCGCGACAACGGCGCCAATGGTCCATCCGGCCTCGCGCAGACACCCGCCGAGCCCACGGGCCACACGTCCCGCGCCGATCAGGGCCACTATTCGCTTCGAGCTATTGTTTGCTGAGTTCATGTCGCCGGCGCATCCTCGCGTGCTATTCTGGCTGCCCGGCTGCCATTTCGGCGGATCTGGCGGCGTTTTTCAGGATGGGGCTTTGCATCTTCCCTTTTTGGACATCGCGTTGACTGCACTGCTCGGCCTCGTCGCTTGCGGCTGGCTGATTGTAGCCACGCAATTGTCGCTCGGCATGCGCCGGCTGCCGCGGCTAACCTCAGTCAGGCCACTGGCTGATGCAGAGCTGCCGAGCGTCTCTGTGCTCGTCTCTGCGCGCGACGAGGCGGAGAAAATGCCTGCCGCTCTCCGGTCGATGCTCGCGCTCGATTACCCTGGCTATGAGGTCGTGGCGGTGGACGACCGGTCGCGCGACGCTACACCCGAGATTCTGCGCGAAATTTCCGCGGGCTGCAAACTTCTGAAGACGATTCGCGTGGACGAGCTGCCGCCGGGATGGCTGGGCAAACCCCACGGCTTGCAAACCGCATACGAACATTCGCGCGGGGAATGGCTGGTGTTCACGGACGCGGACGTCCACTTCCATCCTCAGTTGCTGCGCGGCGCCGTCTCGCTGGCGCTGAAACGCGGCTTGGACCACCTAAGCATTTTCCCGCTGATGGATATGTCCGGGTTCTGGGAGAAGACTTTTCTGAGCTACTTCCTGCTCGGCGGATTCATCTTCACCCGTGCCTGGAACGTGCCGAATCAGAAATCAGGAGCCTATGCCGGGGTCGGGGCGTTCCAACTCCTGCGACGGAGCGTGTATGAGGCCATCGGGACGCACCGAAGGCTGGCCCTGGAAGTGGTGGACGACATGGCGCTCGGAAGACTGGTAAAGGCCGCGGGATTTACGTCTGGAGTGGCCTTGCCGGAGGGCCTGCTGCGGCTGCGCTGGCACTCCGGCGTGGGCAATATCGTGCGGGGCACGGAAAAGAATCTATTTGCTGCGGCACAGTTCCGATGGCACATCGCGGCGGCGCAGATTGGCTTCATTCTGCTGGTTTCCGTTGTTCCGTTCCTGGCCTTGCTGCTCGCGCGCGGGTGGGCCGAAGTACTTGCAGGAGTATCAGCGGCGTGCGCCGTCCTGCTGCAAGCCCGGAATGCGCGGCTGGGGCGCCTCTCGCCACTGTACGGTCTGATGCATCCGTTCGGGGCGCTTCTGTTGTGTTTCATGTCGGCGCGCTCGGCCTTTCTCACCATGCGACAGAGGGGCATTTACTGGCGCGGTACATTTTATCCGCTGGAGGCCCTCCGCCGGGGAGCCGTGTGAGCCGCCAGTGTTCTCGATTTCCATCCTTTCTCGAGCACGTCTCGCGTGCGGACCATCAATACGCCCCGATTTTGCGTCCGCAAAGATCATCGACGGACACACCAGTGCTTCTGGCTCGCCCGTTCCTGGATCGCGCGAGTCGCGCAGGGCGGTGCGTCTTCCCCAGTGCCGGGCATTGCAGGAAGCTAGGCGCGAACTTCTACGCTTTTCCTTGGCAGGGGCCGCGCCGCCCGGGCCTTGCCTGCCCCCACGGAACCAATGACATCCGGTCGGTCTGTCTATCCGGCCGAAGGCTTAGGACTTGATCGTAAGAACCGGGCAATGTGCCCCACAAACCACCCGATATGCCTTCGTATGGGGAATATGACCGGCGAGGGTCTCCCGCTTTTTCGCCCCAATGACGATCAAATCCGCTTTTGTATCCTCAGCGGCCCGCAGTATCTCCCCGACGGGCTCACCGGGCACCAGACGGAACTCCGGCTTGAAGGCGATGTCCACTCCTGAGGGCACCAGCCCTGTCAATTTCCGCATGATGGGTTCTTTCTCCCACTCCGCTTCGCGTCCGGAAACCTTAGCTCCTGTTGGCGTCACATGCAGCAACACCAGCCTTGCCTGCTGCTCCTGGGCGAGGGCAAAAGCGAACGCGACTTCCTTTTCCGCTGCGTGTCCAAAATCAGTCGCACACAGAATATTCTTGAAACCCGCCGCCACGGAGGGTGGTCCTGATACTGCCGGTCCCACCGTGAAGACTGGAATTCGCGCCTGCCGGAAAATCTGTTCCGCCGAGGAACCGGCCACAACCTTCACCACACCGGTCATTCCGTGGGTCCCCAGGACGAGCAGGTCGATGT
>DASPSB010000133.1:0-3954 GCA_035624135.1 Candidatus Acidiferrales bacterium
ACGTAGCGCGCCAGTTCCTGCGCGTGCGCCTCATCCGTCTCTCCGCGCAGGTGATACACCTGGTCGTAAATTTCCACTCGCACGGATGGTTCCATTGCGTCCTTCTCCATTCAGTGGCCGCGGCAGCGGAGCCGGGCGGCCAGCGTCGTGCAGCTTCCGCGCACCATTCTGCGAGCAGGGGGCGTTTCGCGCAACCACAGACTGCGCCGGTCTCACGGCTCTCCTTCTTGCGGACTACTGCGAACGGCCGGGACGGAAGCGAAGAAAGACGGCGACACCGACCGGCACATCGCCATAGAGCGGCTGGAGCAGCCCCGGCACGCCGTACGCGGTCACCTGCGCGCCCAGAGCCGTGCGCGTGCGCGGGGTCACAAAGATGTCGCGATCATAGCCAAAGGAATAAGCCTGAATGCGCGCCAGGAAATGCTCCACGAATCCGGGCGGGACGGCGCTCTGGCCGAGCAGCAGCTCGTTGCTGCGGTCCACGTTTTCGATGCGCGTCCAGATGGCGTTGCGAGCCGCAAACCGCAGCCGGCTTTCCAGGAGGTAGCTGGAAAAGACTTCGCCATCGGGAAGCGTTTTGTTGCGTCCCCAGACGGCGATCGAAGCCCAGTCGCCCCGCGCGAGCGGCCGGTGATAATCCAGCGATGCTGTCATACGCAGCACGTCTTCCTGCGGGCTGATCGCTTCGGGACTGTGCAGCCGGCCGATCGAATACTGCGCGCTCCAGTTGCGGAATGGATTCACCGTCAGCCGTGCGGCCCACGAATCCGGATCGCCGGCCGGAATCGTCCACCGATTCTCGCCGGGCTCGCGGCCGTGAAAGGCCGAAACTTCGACGCGCACGAAGCGGTACGCGGCGCCCACCGTGAACACGCTGCCGGAGATGTGCGTGGAATCCTGCGAATGATGCCCGAGCACGGCAAGCGGGTCTTCGTCCGCCGAGGCACGATGAGGAAACGCGGGAGGCCCGAGCGCCGGATCGCCCACAGGCGCGGCGTAGAAGGCGATCAGGCAGTGGTCGCCGGCGCGCAGGTCATAAATTCCGGAGAGCTCCATGAAAAAGTTGTGTGGGTGCTGCCCATCCACGATGGGCCGTCCGAACGCCGTCTCGCCCACCTGGAAAAGCTCGGGATAAAGGCGCCCGGAAATCGTGGCCGGTTCCAAACTCAGCATCGCGCGAAGGGTGAGCGTGCCCGGACCCGCTTTGTGCTGCGCCATGCCCATCGCCCAGTTCGTGGAAAACACTTTGTCGGCGCCGCGCGGCCCAGTCTGCTGCTGCGCGACTACAAACGCGACGCCGTGCAGCATGAGCATCCAGGGGCCGCGCATGCTCATGAGCATGGGCGGATTTGACGAGTCCGGCTCGACGCTCGTCCCGGAGTCAGAGTGCTCCTCGATCTCGTCAAGCAAGGTTGCCGCTGCGCCGTGGTGCATCGCTGTGTGGTCCTGCGTCGTGGATTGCACCCCGCTGTCAGGCTGCTGCTCCTGCGCCGAGGCGGCGGCCACGCACACGAGCAGCAGCAGAAATAGAGCTCGGAGAATTGCGGTAATTCTCATCGCCAAGTCCTTTCCAGAACGTACGAGGACCTCAAGGCGAGAACTTTTCGAATGAGATGGAGACGAGGAGGCGCAGCAGGCAGCGCCCCTCTGTGGACTAGATTCGAAGCGGGGATTGTGCCGCAGCAATCTGCGGAGGTGAAATCTCCGTCGCGAATGCCACCCGAGCGGCGACAGGAAAAATCCGTGTCGAGGAGCGAGGCAGGATGGATGCGAAGGCGACGGGCGCGGCGACTTGCACCTGCGAAGGCGTCACGGCGCTTTGCGATGCGTGCACGAAGCGCAGATACGAGGCAGGACAGTTTTGGCTGTGCGGATTACCGGCGGGCGATCCCGGCGCCGTGCCGGAATGACCACAGTGGCCGCTCAGTGGATCTGCAGCGTCGGCGACGGGCCCGTGGCATGCGCCCTTTGCGCACTCCACCGCGCACAGCAGGATGCCAAGCCAGAAGAGCTGCAAGCTGGCCGCCGTGAGCAGCGCGGCCGCGCGCGCCCAGCCCGACCTTGCGGGTCCGTGCGGAATTTTTGAGGCCGCGTGATTCATGCTCGTTCTTCGTTGCTGAAAGGATGCGGCTCGCGGTGGGATGGTTTCACCTGCGGCCGCCAACGCGTCACCCTGTGCGCAGCGTGGCGCCGAGTTCGCGTTCGAGCGCGGCGACGATGCGCGCACTCACTTCGTTCACCTGCGAATCCGTCAGCGTGGTCTCATGGCTTTGCAGGGTTACGCGGACGAGCAAGGAATGCTTTCCGGAAGGAATGGCTCCGCCGCGGAACAGGTCCACCGCCTCGATGTTCTCGATTTGCGGCACTCCGAGGCTGCGGATGGTCAGCGCGACGCGGCTGAAGGTGACGCTGTCGGCCAACACGAGCGAAAAGTCGCGTTCGACCGCGGGAAAACGGGGCAGTGGCACGAATCGCCGTGCTGCGCGGTGTTTCTCGAACGCGCGGACGAGCGGCTCGAGGCGCAATTCCGCTAGCCACACATCGTGCTTCAATTTGAAGCGTTCCGCCACGCGGCGTGCGAGCTGCCCTCCGGCGCCGACCCATTCTGTGCCTCCGGCTGGATGTCCGCGCTTCTCACCCGCCAACGCCAGCTTCATCGCACGTCCCGCCTGCAACCACGCCGGGCCGCCCGCCTTCGCCTCCACGCCTCCGCAAATCTCGAGCAGGGCTTCCAGATCGCCTTTCAAATCTTCGAGGGCAAATGTACGCGACGCGTCGTAGACGCTTTTTTCGCGCGCGAATCCCGCGGCCCCGAGCGTCAGCATGGGCATCTCCACGGATTTGCTCCCCTCGGTGCCGTAAACGCGTCCGATTTCAAATAAGCGAAGGTTGCGCTGGCTGCGGTTGAGGTTCCATTCGAGCATGCGCACCATGGTGACCGCGCCCGTGGAGCGCAGCACCCCTGCATCTTCCGCCAACGGATTTGCCAGGCGTGCGACGCCGGGAGTTCTGGGAGCCTGGTCGCGAAACAGCGTGTCGTGCGCCTCGTCCACAAACGGAACGGGCACCGTCTCCTGGTAGCCGAGGCCGATCAGGCGCTCGCGCAGTTGGTCCACGGCGTCCGCGTGCGGCAGACGGCGCGCGGGTTGCCGCGCCGCGGGCAGGCGCGGCGGAAATTTGTCGAACCCGTAGTGGCGCGCCACTTCTTCGATCAGGTCGATTTCACGCGCCACGTCGTGCCGCCAACTCGGCTGGATGCAGCGCCACGCCGCTACCAGCGAATCGCGCCCGGCGCGGTTCGCGTCCGTGCGCCGGGGTTCAAAGCCGAGAGCGCGCAGGATGGCTTCAATTTCCGAGTCGGGAACGTCCGCGCCCATCACGCGAAGCAGCTCGCGCCGCGTCAGTTCCAACTCGGCCGCGGGCTGCCGGCTGGGATAGACGTCCACCACGCCTGCCAGCACCTCTCCTCCGGCAATTTCCTGGATGAGTTGCGCGCAGCGGCGCGAGGCGCGCTCCGCCATTTCCGGATCGGCGCGGCGCTCGAAGCGGATGGAGGCCTCGGTGCGCAGTCCGAGAGCCATTGAGGTGTGACGGATGGAGATGGGATCGAACCAGGCGCATTCGAGCAGCAAATTGCGGGTCGCCGAGCTGATTTCGGTTTCCGCGCCGCCCATGATGCCGCCGATGCCGACGGAGCGTCGCGCGTCAGCGACCATGCACATGTCGCGCGTGAGAGTGCGATCGATGCCGTCGAGCGTGCGCATTTTTTCGCCGGGATTGGCGCGGCGCACGACGATGCGGCGCTCGGCGAGCGTGTCGAGATCGAAGGCGTGGAGGGCATGGCCGAGTTCGAACATAACGTAGTTGGTCGCATCCACCACGTTGTTGATAGGGGTCTGGCCGAGAGCTTCGAGGCGCTGCCGCAGCCAGTCTGGCGAGGGGCCAATGCGC
>DASPSB010000228.1:0-3235 GCA_035624135.1 Candidatus Acidiferrales bacterium
GATCCGCTGGGAAAGATCGGCGGATTCGTGAGCCAGCAGATTTCCGGTGCGGATTATCTGCGGGCGCAGCGGGCGCGCGCCGTGCTACAGGGAAAAATCGCGGAAATGTTCTGCACGTACGACGTGATTGCGTCGGCATCGGAAAATTCGGTGGCTCCGAAGCTGAGCGCGAATCTGGAGACGGATCTGCCGAGCGCCGATCCGCTGGGCGCGATCGGGAATTTGAGCGGGCTTCCGGCAATCAGCGTGCCGTGCGGATTCGACTCGGCGGGACTGCCCGTCGGGTTGCAGTTCCTGGCCGCGCCGCTGGGGGAGCATACGGTTCTGGCGGCGGCAGAACTCTATCAGAGGCATACGGAGTGGCATCGGAAACGGCCGCCGGCGGGGTGAACAGGCCGAGGGCTTGTGATATACGGTGGCTAAAGAAGGCCGCGCCTGAGGGAGGGGAGCCATGCGCCGCGTGTTGTGCCCGCTGATTTTGTGTTTGTTCGCAGTGGTGTGCACGTCGTCCGGAGCGCGCGCGCAAATGGGGAAGATGGTGACGATTCCTGCGGGCTCGCCGGAAGACCACGCGCTCGCGGCAATCAATGCCGCGCCAACGGCCGCGGAGAAACTCGCGCTGCTCGATAAATTTATGGCTGATTACGGAAACGGAGAGATTGCCATCGTAGCGGATGAGCAATACGTGGCTGTTTACTCGGGCGAAAAGCAGTACGACAAGGCCTTTGAGTATGCCGAGAAAGGGCTGGCCCTGGATCCGGATGATTACGGGATCGCGTACTCCGCGTTTCGCGCGGCGCAGGAGAAAGCGGACGTGGAGCACGAGTTCCGGTATGGGCTCGCGCTGGCGGACATTGTGGCGCGTTACAAGCAAAAGCCGGCGCCAGCGGGAGAGGATGAGGGGGTCTGGGCGGCCCGGAAGAAGGAAACGCTTGCAGGAGCAGCGGAGGGAATGAATTACGTGTCCGCATCGCTGTTCAACGGGGCGCGCGGGTTACAGGACGCCAAGCTACAGGCTAGCCTGCTGGAGCGCTATGCGCTGGCCTTCGCGGATTCGCCCTATGCGGAGCCGGCGCAGACGCTGGTGGCGGACAGCTACCGCCGCATGCAGGACTACGCGAAGATGACGAGCTTTGCGCAGCAGGTGCTGGCCAAAGATCCGAGCAACATTGGGATGTTGCTCCTGCTGGCCGACGACGGGAGCGACCGTGGAGTGAATCTGGCGCAGGCGGATGAGTGCGCGCGCAAAGCTCTAGAACTGATCGGGAAGGCACAAAAGCCCGCGGGCGCGACCGACGAACAGTGGACGCAGCGGGTCTCCGTGCAGCAGGGAATCGCCTGGTCATCGATCGGACAGGTGGCGATTCAGAAGAAGAACGATGCAGGGGCGCTCGATGCGTTTCAAAAAGCGGCCCCGCTGCTGAGGGGCGAAGCGTTTCTGTATGCGCGCAACCAATACCGCATGGGCTTCGCGCTGCTCAATCTGAAGCGCATTCCGGAAGCAAAGACGGCGCTCACCCAGGCGGCATCGCTCGACACGCCGTACAAGAAGCTGGCGCAGGACAAACTGAACAGCCTGGGTGCCACGCCGGCAAAGAAAAAGGCACCGTAGGGTAAGCCGCGGCGGTCAAACCCAGGGACAGAACCGCGCATCCATCTGAGGCGAGGGGCGAAACCGAGTTGGCGCTGATGAAACGAACACCGCGCGTGCAGGCATGGTTCCTGGGAAACGGAATCATCGTGTTGCTAGGGATGGCCGGAGTGTGCGCGCTCGGGACGGACGGGCGCGGGACCTATGCGAGAGCAGTTGGGACGGACGTGGTTGCGGAGTCGCAGCAGCTCGAAATGGGCGGAGCGACGATCACAGTGAACATTACGGCGGGACGGTTCGATCTTCCATCGCAGCGGATCTATGCCTGGGTGACGCGCGCGGGGCGAGCGGTGACGATGTACTACGGCGGGTTTCCCGTGCCGCGTGCGGAGGTCAATGTGAGGCCGGCGCCGGGACGCAATGGCGTTTTCCATGGCTTCACGTTTACGCCCGAGTCAGGAATCGTCACTACCCGAATTGCCGTCGGAGAGCACACGACCGATCAGGAACTGGCGGACGACTGGATGATGACGCACGAACTCGTGCACATGAGTTTTCCTGCCATGGCCGACGAGCACCATTGGATCGAGGAAGGGATAGCCACTTACGTGGAACCCATTGGACGTGCGCAGGACGGGCAGATTCCGGTCGAATCGGTGTGGGAGCAGCTCGTGGATGGGTTGCCGAAGGGCGAGCCGGAGCCGGGCGACCGCGGGCTGGACCATACGCACACCTGGGGACGCACCTATTGGGGCGGCGCGCTCTTCTGCCTGATGGCGGACGTGGGAATCCGGCGGGCGACAAGGAATCAGATGGGCCTCGAAGACGCGCTGCGAGGGATCATAGCGGCGGGCGGAACGATGGAGCGTGACTGGACGATTGAGCGCACGTTTGGGACTGGCGACAAGGCGACGGGAACGACAGTGCTGATGGACCTTTACGCGAAAATGAAAGACGCGCCGGCGCCGGTGGATCTGGAGAAATTGTGGAAGGAACTGGGAGTGGTGCCGAACGGAAGGAATGTGTCGTTCCGCGATGATGCGCCGCTGGCGGCGATCCGGAGGGCGATCACAGAACCACCGAAGGCGAAGCTTGCGCCGGCAAACCCGTAAGATCGAAAACCGAATCCCGAAGCTTCGGGACGAAAACAGAAAAACGCGGAATGCGACTGTTTCGCGGCGCCTCAGTGAAGGGAGGAGTCGCGCACGCGGAGCATGACGACGCCGTGGCGCGGAACCTTCGCCTCGTAGCTGGAATGAAACTCGCCCAGGTCGCGGTGCGCCCAAAGGTCGCGTATGGAGGCGCTCTCGCCGATGCCGAGCAGCTCAAATCGAACAGTGATGGGCGCTTCGTAGGTGCCGCGATTAAACATTCCGACTGCTTTCGTCCCATCGGCTAATGGCTTGATCCAAATTTCCAGCGGGCCTTCCTCCGCCACGCGGTGTCCCTGAATGCCGGCGGGGTCCTGATCCACGGCGATGACTTCGGGATTGGCGAGAATGGCGAGCGTCGCCGGGGTCATGGCGGCGAGATCGTTTCCCGCAATCAACGGAGCTGCGAGCAGGCACCACAGGCTCATGTGGGTGCGGTATTCGTCGTCTTTCATGCCGCCATTGCCGATTTCGAGCATGTCGGGATCGTTCC
>DASPSB010000025.1:0-5826 GCA_035624135.1 Candidatus Acidiferrales bacterium
CTCGAGCTCAGGTTCCCATATACCGAAAGCAGCGCGCCCACCGACATAAACGCCCAGCCCGCCGGCCCGAGGAACCGCAGCGAAGCCTCTGCGAGCGGCGCCTGGCTGGCGCTCGCTCCCGGCAACGCGCGCAGCACCACCCCCTGCACCAGCGTGTAGATCACAAACACCACGCCCAGGCCCGTGAACAGCGCAAACGGAGCGTCGTGCCGCACGTCCCGCGCCTCGCTCATCGAATACAGGCCGACCTCGAATCCTCCGTACGCAAACACCAGCAGTAGGATGGCGTCCAGCCAGTTCCGCCCGCCTGGCCCGCCCGGCGCGAGCAGTGCGGTGATCCCGGTTGCCGATGGCCCATGCACCAGCGCGAGGCCCGCCACAATAAATACGAGCAAGGGCACAAGCTTCGCCGCGGCAAGGGCGTCGTTCACGCCCGCCCCAGCCTTCACGCCCCGCACGTTGATCGCTGCCAATCCGCCCAGCAGTAAAGCCAGCACGCCCGCCTGCGCCGCGCCTGCGTTCGTCCATGGAAAAAACTGCGCCAGATAGGCGACAAACACGTTCGCATTCGCCGCTCCCGAGGCCAGCCGCACCAGCCAATTCAGCCAGCCCATCTGGATTCCACAGAATTGCCCGAATGTCGCGCGCGCGTACAGATACGGCCCGCCTGCTTCCGGAAACTGCGAGCCCACCTCCGCGAAACAGGCCATCACCGCGCCTGTGCCAATGGCCGCAATCACGTACGCCCAGGGACCCGCCGGCCCGAGCAGCCGCGAAATCTCCGATGGCAGCCCGTACACCGCGCTCCCCACAATCCCGTTCAACACCATGGCCGTCATGCTCCAACGGCCGATGGCGCGCACTAGGTGCGGTGTCGAGTCGGTCGGCATCGCGCGCACAGTAGCACAGGCCTGCCCGCCGCAGGCGGGCTTTCAGCCCGTGCGCCGGCCCGAAGCCGCGGAAGTATGACCCTATAAAGTCGTCTCGTGGCTCAAACCCCCTCCCAAGAGTGTCTGTTCAAATCTCTGCTAGAATCCCGCCGTCGTTCGTCGCCGGCACTCATGACCCAGGCACTTTTTCCCCGGCATTTCCGCAAGACCTATCCGCGGGCCGTTCGCGGCGACGGCTGCTACATCCTCACTGCCGATGGCCGCCGCGTCCTCGACGCCGCCGGCAGTGCCGCCGTCGTCTCCATCGGCCACGGCCGCGCGGAAGTTGCCGAGGCTATGGCCGCGCAGGCCCGCTCGCTCGCCTTCGCGCACACCTCGCAATTCCTCACCGAAATCGCCGAGTGCCTCGCCCGGCGTCTCCTCGCTCTCGCCCCGCCGCCTTTCCGCGAATCCGGTCGCGTGTTCTTCACCTCCGGCGGCTCGGAAGCCACGGAGACCGCCCTCAAGCTCGCGCGCCAGTATCATCTCGAGCGCGGTGAACCGCGCCGCGTCCGCATGCTCGCGCGCCGCCAGAGCTATCACGGCTCGACTCTCGGTGCCATGTCCGTTTCCGCCAACGTGGCTCGCCGCGCCCCCTATCTCCCGCTTCTCCAGAACTGGGGACATATCGCGCCCTGCTATTGCTACCGCTGCCCGTTTGACAAAACGTTTCCGGACTGTCGCCTCGTCTGCGCCGACGATCTCGAACTCTTCATCGAGCAATCCGGACCCGATGCCGTCGCCGCATTTCTCTTCGAGCCCCTTTCCGGCGCAACCCTCGGCGCCGCGGAGCCTCCCGAGGGCTACGTCCAGCGCATCGCGGAAATCTGCCGCCGCAACGGCGTCCTGCTAATCGCCGATGAAATAATGACCGGCATGGGCCGCACCGGGGCCAATTTCGCTGTCGATCACTGGGACGTTTCTCCCGACATCATCCTGGTCGGCAAAGGCGTGGCCAGCGGCTATGCGCCGCTCGGCGCTGTCATCGTGGCGCCCCACGTTGCAGAAGCAATCGCCGCGGGCTCCGGCGGCTTTCCCCATGGCTTTACCTATCAGGCTCACCCCGTTTCCATGGCCGCCAGCCACGCCGTGCTCGACGTCCTCGAACGCGAAAACCTTTTCGCTCGCGTCGCCACAGCGAGCGCCGCGCTTCGTCAGGCGCTCGAGCCGCTTGCTTCCTCGCCCGTCGTCGGCGATATCCGGGGCCGCGGCCTTCTTCTCGCCGTCGAATTCGTGCGCGACCGCAAGACCCGCTTCCCATTTCCGCCGTCGGCCGGAATCGCCGAGCGCATCTCCCAGATCGCCTACGATCACAACGTCGCCGTATACCCCATCCAGGGCTGCGCAGACGGCGCCGCGGGCGACCACGTCCTGCTCGCCCCGCCCTTTATCATCGGCGACGCCGAAATTTCTCAAATCGCTTCCGCCCTTCAGGCCGCAGTCGCCCAAATCGCATGACGCAACCCAAGGAGTAGCCACATGAGCCGATTCTCATTTTCCGCCGCCAGCTCGAGGATTCTTCTCGTCGCGTCGCTGTGCGCAGCCCTGGTCGCCGGCTCCGTGGCCGCGCAAACTTCCGCCAAGCCGCGCGCCCGCGATCTCGGCGTCCCCTTCGACGGCACGCCCGGCCCGCTCAATGCCATCACCGACGTCTCCGGCGTTGAAGTCGGCCACACCACGCTCATCCGCGGAGAAGGGAAGCTTGTCATCGGCCAGGGCCCGGTCCGCACCGGCGTCACCGCCATCCTTCCGCGCGGGAAAAACGGCAACAACAACGTCTTCGCCGGCTGGTTCTCCCTCAACGGCAATGGCGAAATGACTGGCACCACGTGGGTCGAGGAGTCCGGAATTCTCGAAGGCCCTGTGATGATCACCAATACGCACAGCGTCGGCGTCGTCCGCGACGCCGTCATCGCCTGGCGCGTCCGTCGCGGCGCTCCCAAATCCGACGAATACTGGTGGTCGCTCCCGGTCGTCGCCGAAACCTGGGACGGTTGGCTCAACGACATCAACGGTTTCCACGTCAAGCCCGAGCACGTGTTTGCCGCGCTCGATTCCGCTCACGGCGGCCCGGTCGACGAAGGCAGCGTCGGCGGCGGCACCGGAATGATCTGCAACGAATTCAAAGGCGGCATCGGCACTGCCTCGCGCGTGCTCTCCGCAAAGCAGGGCGGCTTCACTGTCGGCGTGCTCGTGCAATGCAATTACGGAGGTCGCGCCAATTTGCGCATCGCCGGAGTTCCCGTCGGCAAGGAAATTCCAGAAAAACCCGCCTACGCGGGCGCATTCACCGGCGACGCGCTCGATCGCGGCTCCATCATCATCGTCGTCGCCACCGACGCGCCCCTGCTGCCCCACCAGCTCAAACGCCTCGCCCGCCGCACCTCGCTCGGCCTCGGCCGCGACGGATCCATCTCCGGCAACGGCTCCGGCGATATTTTCATCGCCTTCACCACCGCAAATCCCGGCGTCGATGCGCCCAAAGGAGTAGTCCCGGTCGGCATGCTCTCGAACGACTCGATGGACCCGCTCTTCGCCGCCACCGTTCAGGCCACCGAGGAAGCCGTCATCAACGCCATGGTCGCTGCGGATACCATGGTCGGCCGCGACGGCCACACCGCCATCGCTCTCCCGCACGAACGTCTTCGCGACGTTTTGAAGAAGTACAATCGTCTTGCGAACTAGCCTGGGTAGCCACGGTCAGCGTTTTTCTGACCGCGGACCGCTCCTCTCGCAGCTGTCATCCCGGGCGCGCCCTGGGGCGCTAGGGATCTGCTTTTCTGCTTTGTTCGGGTCGTCGGCAGCCAAGCTGCTTCCGCCTTCGCTTCGCGGCCTCACGGACCTGTCTTCACTCCCAGCTCCCCGAACAGAAACACCATCTCGTCCGTCGTCTCCTCAATCTGTTTTACGATCGGCCGCCCGCCCGAATGCCCCGACTGCGTGTCGTAGAGCAGCAGGATCGGTTTGTCCGACGCGTTCTCCGCCTGCATCTCTGCCGCCATTTTTCGCGCGTGCAGCGGCGCCACCCGCGTGTCGCTGTCCCCCGTCACAAACAGCACCGGCGGATATTTCGTTCCCGCCTTCACGTTCTGATACGGCGAATACGCGCGCAGATACTGGAAATCGCTCGACCGCTCCGCCGAGCCGTATTCGGGAACCCAGAACTTCGCCACCAGAAAATTCTGATACCGCAGCATGTCCAGCAGCGGATACCGGCACACCACCGCGCCAAACAAATCCGGCCGCTGCGTCACCGCCGCTCCCACCAGCAGCCCGCCGTTGCTCCCGCCGCGGATCCCAAGCCGGTCCGGCCGCGTGTACTTCTCGGCAATCAGCCACTCCGCTGCGCTCAGGAAATCGTCGAAGACATTTTGCTTTTTTTCTTTCATTCCTGCCCGATGCCATTCCTCCCCGAACTCCCCGCCGCCCCGCAGGTTCGGCAGCGCGTAAATCCCTCCATGCTCGGCAAACAGAACCGCGTAGGCGATGAACGACGGCGTTTGGCTCACACGAAATCCGCCGTATCCGGTCAGCAGCACCGGCCTCTTTCCGTCGCGTCTCATCTCCTTCCGGTGCACCAGGAACATGGGGATTTGCGTGCCGTCCTTCGAGGCAAAATGCACCTGCTCGGTTTCGATCCCTTCCGTATCGATCGGCAGCGACGGTTTCGCCCAGCTCTCCACCGTTCCCGTCTTCACGTCCAGGTGATACACCGATTGCGGCACCGTGAACGACTGGAACCCGAAGAACACGCTCTCGCTAGACCATCGTCCCGCGAGCCCGCTCACTGTGCCCAGCGTGGGCAGCGTCACTTCGCGTTCCAATTTTCCGCTCGGCTCGTACACACGCAGCCGCGACGCCGCTTCTTCCGTGTAACCCACCAGCAGTTTGCCGCCTACCAGCGACACGCTCTGAATCGGCCATTTCCCCTCGGCAACGGCTTCGCGCCAGTTCGCCATGGCCGGATTCTTCATATCCGCCACCAGAATCCGCTGGTTTGGCGCCTTCCAATTCGTCTGGATAAAAGCCTGCCCGCCCGCAATGTCCGCAAAAAACCGGTCGCTGCCGCTCTTCACCAGGTTCGTGATCGGCCCATTCGTCTTCAGGTCCTTGTAATAGACCTCGGTAGAATCCGCCGCCGAGCCGTGCAGCACGTGCAGCACCAGGTAGTTGCCGTCCTCCGAGAGCGAAGCCACCATCAGCATCTCCGGCCCGTACTGCGAGCCGAAGATCTCCTCGTCTTTCGCCGGATCGCCGCCCAACGGGTGGTAGTAAGCCCGCGGCCCTTCCTTCTTGATCACCGTGTAGTAGATCCCGCGGTTGTCGGGAGCGATCGCCACCGACAGGTAATCGGCGCGCGCCAGCGTGTCCGGCAGCTCCTTGTGCGTCGCCGCCTCCAGCACGTGCACTGTCACCTCATCCGCTCCGCCCTCGCGCACCCCGTACGCCGCGATCGATCCGTCGAGCGAGATCGCCTCCCAATTCACGCTCGTCGTGTGGTCTTTGCTCATCGGATGCGGGTCCACCAGCAGTTCGTCCGCCCCGTTCATTCCGTTGCGCTCGTACAGCACCGACAGGTCCTGCTCCGCCCGCCGCTTCGAGTAGAAAAGCCGTCCGCCGCGTTCGATCGGCACCCCGAACGAGTCGATTTTCAAGAGCGCACTCACGTGCTCCTCGATCACCGGCCGTCCCGGCATCTTCCCGAGCACCGCCTTGGTGTACTCGTTCTCTTTGTCGATCCACGTGCGCGTTTCCGCGCTCGTCTGGTCTTCCAGCCACCGGTAGGGGTCCGCCACCTTCACGCCCGCGTAGTCGTCCACTGTTGCGTCGCGCCGCGTCTCCGGCGGCTTCATTTCATCCGACGCCGCCAGCGCAGCCGCCCCGGCCATCGCCAGCG
>DASPSB010000285.1:0-2851 GCA_035624135.1 Candidatus Acidiferrales bacterium
GTCACTTTTTCCTTCCTCCCCGCCGATATGGTCAGCCAGATCCTCAACTTCGGCCTCCCCGCCCCCATCGACGTGCAAATCGTCGGGTTCGATCTCAACGGCAATCGCGCGTTTGCTGACAAGCTTCTTGACCGCCTCAAGCGCATCCCTGGCACCGTGGACATGCGCGTCCACCAGGCCTTCGACGCTCCCAAGATCCAGGTGGACGTCGACCGCACCCTCGCCAGTAACGTCGGCTATACCCAGCGCGACGCCGTCAACAATCTCCTCGTCTCGCTGAGCGGCAGTTTCCAGACTTCCCCGAACTTCTGGCTCGACCCCAAAAACGGGGTGAGCTACAGCGTCACCACCCAGACGCCCCAGTACCACATGGATTCCCTTCAGGACCTCACGAACATTCAGCTCGCCGGCACCGGTCTCGCTCGGCCCGAAATCCATGCCAGCATCGCCTCCCTCAGTCGCGGTAGTGAGATGGCCGTTGTTTCCCACTACGACGTCTCTCCGGTCATCGACATCTACGGCAACGTCCACGGCCGCGATCTCGGCGCCGTCGCCGCTGAGATCAACCGCATCGTGGACGAGAGCCGGAAAGACAAGGATCTCCCCCGCGGTTCGCTCCTGCGCGTCCGCGGACAGATCCAGACCATGCGCTCTTCCTTCCTCGGTCTTCTCGGCGGGCTCGTTTTTTCCATTGTTCTCGTTTATCTGCTCATCGTTATCAATTTCCAATCCTGGCTCGATCCCTTCATCATCATTTCCGCGCTCCCCGCCGCCCTCGCCGGCATCGTCTGGATTTTGTTCATTACCCACACCACCGTCAGCGTTCCTGCGCTCACCGGCTCGATCATGTGCATGGGCGTGGCTACCGCCAACAGCATCTTGGTCATCAGTTTCGCCAAAGAGCAGCTCCGCGGCGGTCACTCCGCCGGCGCCGCGGCTCTCCAGGCCGGCTTTACGCGCTTCCGCCCGGTCATCATGACCGCTCTCGCCATGATCATCGGCATGTTCCCCATGGCCATTGGCATGGGCGAAGGCGGCGAACAGAATGCCCCTCTGGGCCGCGCGGTCATCGGCGGCCTGATTTTCGCCACAATTTCCACGCTGTTTTTTGTGCCCGTGGTCTTCAGTTGGATCCACGGCTGGCTCCAGCGGGCTCGGACCCCGGCATGAGCCGCGCGCTTAAGGGACGGGCAGTGAGGTAGGAATGCGGATTCTTACAGCAGCGCCCCAAGGAGTATTGGATGGATTCCGATCACAATCAGGCCGCCGGCGCTGACAGGCCGCCCGCAAAGGGCGGCGGCCGCTTCGCTCTGTGGCTCGCGCTGTTCGCTATAGTCATCGCTGCAGTCGTGGCCGCCGGAATCATTCCGAGGCTCAACTCCCGCGCGGCTCTGCGCACGGAAACGGCTCAGCTCGCCACCCCCTCGGTCGTTGTCGTACGTCCCAGGCTCTCCCAGTCCGCGCAGGAAATTATCTTGCCCGCCACGATCCTGCCCTGGACCGATGCTCCCATTTACGCCCGCACCAACGGCTATCTCCGCCGCTGGTACGCCGACATTGGCGCCCAGGTGCGCTCTGGCCAGCTCCTCGCGGAAATTGATACGCCCGAAGTGGACCAGCAGCTCAGTCAGGCCCGCGCCGATCTCGCTACCGCCAAGGCCAATTTCGAGCTCGCCGGTATCACTGCCGCGCGTTATCGCGACCTGCTCAAAACCGAGTCCGTCTCCAAGCAGGACGCCGACAACGCCGAGGGCGACTACGCCGCCAAGCGCGCCATCGTTCAGTCCGCGGAAGCCAACGTCAAGCGTCTCGAAGAGCTCCAGTCTTTCGAGAAAATCTACGCCCCCTTCGATGGCGTGATCACCGTGCGCAATATCGACGTCGGTGCCCTGATCGACGCCGGCTCCAGTGGCGGTCCCGCTCCCGCTCGGGAACTCTTCCACCTCGCCGCCACGCGTCGCCTGCGCGTTTATGTAAATGTTCCCCAGCCCTATTCGCAGGCCGCCCGCCCCGGCCTCACTGCCGAGCTGCGCCTCCCCGAATTTCCCGGTCGGCATTTCACCGGCACTCTGATCAACACAGCCAGTTCGATCGACCTGGCCACGCGCACGCTTCTCACCCAGTTTGAAGTTCCCAATCCCTCCGGTGAGCTTCTCTCCGGTGCCTACGCCGAAATGCGCCTCCAGCTCTCTTCTGACCGGCCGTCCTACTTGCTTCCCGCCAACACCCTGTTATTTCGTTCCGAAGGCCTTCGCGTTGTCACCGTCGGCCCGGGCAGCAAAGCAATCCTCGTGCCCATCACAATCGGCCGCGATTTTGGCAACGAAGTGGAAGTGATCGCCGGACTGAATGGCGACGAGCAGGTCATCAAGGATCCGCCGGACTCCATCGTCGTCGGCGAAGAGGTGCGCATCGTCCCGGAGGCGAAGATTCCGGAGAAACCGTGAGTCCCTCGTTCCCACTCCCGCCGCTTCTTGGTAGCACAGGCGTTCAGCCTGTGCGCCCATCCCTCGTAGCGCCCCCCTCCCGTGCCGGCCTCACTCCCCTTTTTCTCCGCACCCTCAGTCCAACACTGCTCTCGTTGACAGTCCTGTTTCTCTGTTCTGCCTGCACCGTCGGCCCCGAGTACAATCGCCCCTCCGCCCCCGTTCCCACTGCCTACAAGGAAGACTCCAATTGGCGTCCCGCCCAGCCCAGCGACACCGCCATTCGCGGCAAATGGTGGGAAATTTTTGGCGACGCTCCCCTCAATGCCCTCGAGGAGCAGGTCAACGTCTCCAACCAGTCCCTCAAAGCCGCCGAAGCCCAGTTCCTCCAGGCACGCGCTCTCATTCGCCTTTCTCGTGCCGGC
>DASPSB010000290.1:0-10345 GCA_035624135.1 Candidatus Acidiferrales bacterium
CCCGGCACCCGGGGGCTCGGCAGCCGGGCCGCCTGCGCATGGCCCGGATAAAGTGTGGAGCACGCCCGGAAAAGGCGCTGTGGACGTGATCACGGATTCACCAGGGGCCGCGGTGACCGTGATCGACGCGGAGGGGCACGCCATCGGCGATTGCCGCACTCCCTGCCGCTTTGCCGATCTGTCTCCCGGAAACTATTCGATGTCGGTGAAACTTTCCGGCTATTCCACGGTCTCGCGCACGATCGAGGTGCGCGAGGGCCGCATCACCGAGGAGCGCGTGCATCAGCCTGCCGCGGGAAAGAACGCCGCCATGGGAACGCTCGATGTGCTCTCCGTTCCGGTTGGGGCTGACATCATCATCAACGGAGAGAACACGGGACGGCGCACGCCGTCTAAGATAGAATTACCCGCGGGGGAGTTCGAGGTGACCCTGTATTTGAAGGGATACGCGCCGTTCCGGCAGACGGTAACCGTGCAGCAAGGCCGTACGGCACCGCTGGAAGCGGTTCTCGTGCGGCAGTAACCACTGAGGAGCCCGGCGCGGACTCGACCCGCTTGGCATGCGCGACGCAGCCGAGCGCCTATGACACCGGGCTCGCCCCGCGTTTCCGGCAATTCCCAGACCCCGGAAACGATGCGTGGAACTCGCAAAGGAGGATTCCGATCATGCGTAGCATCGCGCGCATTCTGACCGCGGCATTCGGGCTGGGGCTATCGCTCCTGCCGGCGCTGCCCACGCGCGCACAACAGCAGCCGGCGCAGAACCAACCGGCCGTGCCCAAATTCAAGGACCCAGCGCTGCAGCAGTACCTGGTCCCCGAAATCGCCACCATCGAAGAAAAGCTGGACAAGATCGCGGCGCGGCTCGATGCCGTCGAGGGCCAGCTTGCCAAGGTGAAAGAACAGCAGCAGGCTCTGGCCGCGGATATTCATGCCAACCAGGAGCAGGTAAAGGCGACGGACACATCAGTGACTTCCCTGCGCGTTTCCAACCAGGAGGATTTGCTGAGCTTGAAAACGGACGTGGCGCGGATACGGCGCGACCTGGGAGATTTGACGGACGAGGTACGAAAAGCCGCCGCGCCGCCGCCCGCTCCCGCTCCCGCAGCCCAGCCGAAGGTGGAGGGCTACATCACGCAGGTGTTGGCCAACACCATCTCCATCAATCTCGGATCGGCCGCCGGCGTAGAAGTGGGCATGAAGTTCGGCGTTTACAAAGCGGCGGAACCGCAAACGCGCATCGGCACGATCGAAGTGATCGAAGTCGTCGATGCCAATAACTCGAAGGCGAAAGTCGTTGCCAGCAATCCCAACACGAAGTTCCAGTTTTCTGATATTGTCCGTCCTTATTAAGAGAAATGCCCCGGCTCGTCATAGAGCGGCCTGGCCAGGAGCAGCAGGTGTTTGAGCTGCCCGCAGACAGGCCTGTCTACGTGGGACGCGCCGAGTCCAACGACCTAGTGCTCCGGGAAACCAGCGTCTCCCGGCGGCATGCGATGCTGAGCCCGTCACTGGAAGGCAACTGGCTGGTGCGCGACCTGGGCAGCGCCAACGGAATCTTTCTCAACGGGAAAAACGTCAAGGAAACAGCGCTCAAAGACGGCGATGTGCTGAACATCGGCGAATACAGCCTGCGCTACGAGTCCATGGAGTCGCAGATCCTGCTGACCCAGGCCGCGGCGAAATTGCCTCCGCGCCTGACCATGGTGATGAGCCTCAAGGACGTGAATGCGGCTCTTAACCTGGGCAAGGATCCTGCGGCGGCGCCTGCGCCCGCCGTGCCCGCTCCTCGCGTTCCTTCCGCTTCTCCGGGCGCCGAACGGGCTCAGCTCGAGACGCGCATGAAAGCGCTGGAGCACGAAAACCGCCTTTTCGAGCTGCTCTATCAGGTAAGCCGAGCGCTGGGAGACTTGCAGACAGTGGAAGAAGTGGTCAACAGCGTGCTCGACCTCGTCCTCAAGGTTGAGGGAGTCGAGCGCGGATACGCCACGCTGGGAGATGACAAGGGCGGTTTCCAGCCCGCAGTCATCCGGTATAAAAAAGATCCGGGCACGGGCACGGCCAGAATTCCCCAGGTCATCCTTTCGCAGGCCATCATCAAGCAGGTGACGCAGGGCGGCGTCCCTCTCCTGGTGACAGACTTCAAGCAGGACCCGCGGCTGGCGGGCAGCCGGAGCCTTGCGGTCAGCGGCATGCAGTCCGCTATGTGTGCCCCGCTCAAAGGCGGCGACAAGCTTTACGGTCTGCTCTACGTGGATAACCTCCAGAAGCGAGGAATGTTTTCCCAGGAAGACCTCAACATTTTCAGCGTCATCGCCACGCAAGCCGGCTTGGCCATCGACCGCGTGCGCGGCCGCGAGGAAATGGCCAAGCAATCGCAGCAGCGCAGCGCATTGGAGCGCTTCCTCTCTCCCGGTGTGGCGCAAAAAATTGCTGCGGAAGCGGCCGACATCCAGCTCCGGGGCGAAACCCAGAACCTCACCGTACTTTTCGCGGACATCCGCGGATTTACCTCGATGGCGGAGAAGATGTCGCCGGAAGAGACCGTCGAACTGTTGAACGACTACTTCAACGCCATGAGCGACAAGATTTTTTCGCACGAGGGCACGCTCGACAAATTCCTCGGCGATGGGCTGATGTGCCTGTTCGGAGCGCCCATTGCAAAAGGTAACGACGCGTTGAATGCGGTGCGCACGGCCGTCGAAATGCAGCAGACCCTCCAGGAAATCAACAAGGACCTCGGCCGCCCGCTGCAAATGGGTATCGGCATCAACACCGGACGCGCCGTCGTGGGCTACATCGGCGCGACGCGGCGCATGGACTACACGGCCATCGGAGATGTGGTCAACGTAGCGTCGCGGCTGTGCGCCGCCGCCTCGCCAGATCAGATCCTCGTCTCAGCCAATACCCACGCGGAGTTCGGCGGCGAATTGCCCACGCGAAGGCTCGAACCGGTGAAGGTGAAGGGCAAGGCAGAGCCGATCCAGGTGTACGAAGTACTCTGGCAGGAAGTGCCCGTCCCTGCCAAACAGTAGCTCCCAGGGGGCGAATAGCGGCGCCTGTCTCCCCGGCTCTTCTTGTCACTTTTTCACACCTTGGCTGCATAAGCTACCTGAGCGAGGTTTGCCGGTCCTGTGCAACTGCTTGAAAAGCCAGCAGCTACGAGGACGCTTTCGCGGAAGTGGGCGTGCTAACTGGTAGCCGGAATGGCGATACGGGTGTACCTTCCCATTCCGGTAAGGCATACTTCTTGGGGATAAGCACAAGGCGACGTCTCCAAAACTGACCGAATCATGGCTCTGAAAGCGCAATCGACTCCGCAGCCTCCTGAAGCGTCGGGACGCGCGCCGCGCGGAGCCGTGGCTGCCGAATCCGCCGCGGGACGTTTTCTGACCTCCTTGCACCTTCTGGCGCGCACGCGCCGGATGTATCAGAAGGACCATCCCAAGATTGAGGAAAGCCTGTTCGCCGCGGAACGAAACCTCCGCGAGGCGCTCGGTCCTGCTGCGCCCGTGGCCGTTCGCCTGGAGGGAGGAGCCGTCTATTTCCGCGGGCGCGCATTGGAGGACCCTCGCGGCGAACTGCGCACTTTTGCCGATGAACTCGCGAGGCGCGGAATCACCGCCCTCACTTTCCGTCCCGAGACGCACACCGGCGAACTGATGGCGTTTTTGGAACTAGTGGATGGCTCTCCGGCAACCGCCAGCTCGCCCGGCGGCCCCGCTGTTGCGGCCACACCGCCGTGGAAGGACCGGCTGGCGCAGCGCAGCATTACAGGCATCCGCGTGAACGAGCCAGTAGTGGACGCGCGCCCGGATCCACTGCTCCCGCACATCCTTGCGGCGGTACTCGAACATCGCGGCCAGATCTCCACGGGCGCGGAATCGCCGCAGGAGCTCTCCACAGAGGCGCGAATTTTCTCTGCGCTCGAATTGCTGGGCGGCCTGGCGCGCACGCTTCCGGGCGGAATGACCTCATCGCCCGAATCCGGCCGTACGGCGGCACAGGCTATGGAAAGCGCGCTCGCTGCTGCGGACCGTTCCGCGGTGCTGCTACTGGCGCGTGAGATGGGCCGCTGCCCGCCGAGCGGCGGAGAAACTCTGGAAACCTATTTCGCGCGTTTGGCCGAACAGGTGGCTCTCTCCGACGTCACCGAGCAATTTCGCGCCGGGCGTTTGGAGCCGCGCGAATTGCGCGATCTGGCCATCGCCGTCGGCCGCCGCGTGGCGCAAATGGATAATCCTCACCCGCTCGTGCTGGCGCCACTGGCCCGCTGGGCTGCGGAGAGCGGCGCCGCGGAATTCGAAGCGCAGTTCTGGGCCGGGCTTTCGCCGGAAGAAATTTCCCGGTTGCTGCGCTCGCCAACGGCGTGGAGCGTTCCGGCGGGAATTCTGCGCGACGTGCTGATTCGCGCCAACACAACCGCGGGCCTGCGCGAGGCGCGCGCGGCGCTGATGGCGTTCAGCAAGGGCCTCGAAGCCCGCGAGGGAGAAGTGCGGCAGACCACGATCGCAGGCCTGGCCGACCTCGAGGACACTCTGGTGCACTACTGGCCCGAGCAACTTCCTGAAGAGTTCGGCCAGCGCGTGCTGGGCGCGCTCATTGCCGAGCGCAATCCGGCGATTGCCGCGCTTCTGGTGGGAGTCGTCGAACGCATGGCCGACACGGCGCTGCACAAAGGCCGCTACGCCGAGTTCGAAGCCGTGCTCAAAGCCTTCGACGGCGCCCCCCGAGGCATCGAGCACCTCGCGCTGCTCGAACGCAGGATGTGCGAAGGCGAACGGTGGGAGCTCCTGATGGCCGGCGCACTGGCGCATCGTCCGCTTGATCCCGCGCTCGTCCGCATTCTCAGCCGAAAGCCCGAGCCGTTGATTGACGGCCTGACCACGGTTCTCGCGGGCGGCGCCGGGGAGGGTGCCGAGCCGTCGATGCTCACGGTTCTTCCCGCCATGGTGCGACTGGTGAAAGCCATCGGCGACCCGGCCATCGATCTGCTGGCCCGGCGCGTGTTCGAGAAGCGCATCGGGCGCGCCACGGCGGCGGTGAAGCTGCTGGCGGCCGTGCGGCCGCAGCGACTGGTGGACCAGCTCGCGGAAGCGCTTCCGGCGTGGGACTGGAGCGTACAGGATCTGGCCGTATCCGAACTCGCGCGCCAGCGCGTGGATGGCTTGCCCGACGCGCTTCTGGCCGTGCTCCCGCGCGCCCATCTCTACGTTGTGCCGATGATCCTCGACCTGCTTGGCTTGGAGGGCGATCCCGTAGCCGTGCCGGCGCTCCTCGAAATTGCGGGCGGAGAAAACGAGCGCCTGCGCGACGTGTTTATCCGCATCAAGGCTATAGAAGCAGTAGGCCGCCTGCGCGCTCCGGAAGCTGCGCCGCTGCTGCGCACCATCCTGCGCACGCGCAACGGACTGCTGCACGCCGAGCCTGCCGGCTTGCGCAGCGCAGCCGAAGAAGCGCTCGAAGCGATTGAAGGGCGGATGCCGCGCTCACGTCTGCAGGATCAATTGGAGGCCGCGGCCTCCAGCGCCGGCGCCGCTCGCCCGCGCCGCTATCCGCGATTTCCGCTCGAGTCGCCCCTCAGTGCGCGCATCGAAGGAAAGCGCCCAATGGCCGTGCAGGTGCGCACCATTTCGCTCGGAGGTGCCTGCCTCGCCTCCAGCCGCCAGTTACAAGTCGGCGATGCGTTTCCCATGGAGATCAAAAGCGGCCTGCGCACCATCAACGCAATGGCCGTAGTCCGAAACGTCCTGTCCAATGGCACGGGAGTGGAATTCGTGCATATGGACCAGGAGGATCGCGAAAAACTACGCCGCCTGCTGAAGAGCCTTCAGGAAGATTGATCTGCTGCAGCTACCTGGAAGAACCCAGCGCGTTCACTGCACCTGAACCACTAGGTTGTTGACGGACTGCGTGGAGCCGTTGATCGTGACCGTCAAAGTGACACCCGAGTAGCTGCCGGTAGGAGTTCCCGGATTTCCCTGGCCGCCACCCCCGCCGCCCCCACCCAGCCCACTGCTGCCGCCACCGCCTCCGCAACTTGCAGACAGGGCGACGGCTGCCAAGGCAAACTTAGCGAGGGAAAAGCGCCAGCTCCGCTGCGGCATGCCTGGCAGGAGCAAACACAGAACCGCCGCGCATAGCAGAGCAATTCCAGGTGCACTCATCCAAATCTCGCGATTCGGGCGCGACGTGAGGAAACCGGTCGTGCTCGGAGCAGTCGTACTGACCGTGAACGTCACTGGCACGCTCGTCGTGGAAGCCGTGAAATTGACCATGTTTGGTGAAAAGGAACAGCTGCTCTCAGGCGGGAGATTCGCACACATGGATGGCGAGAGCATCGCAGACCCCGTAAAGTTCGGGGCTGCCTGGAATGTCAGCGTGGTTGAACCGGATTGGCCTGGGCTCGGGACGACCACGGTGAGCGGATTGGCCGCAATCAAAAATGTCCCGCTCACCGAGACCTGAGTGGCGGTGGAACTTGAAGCTTGATAGTTCATGTCTCCGGCGTATTGGGCCGTGATCGTATCCGTTCCCATAGGAAGCTGACTGGTGGTGAGAGCCGCGCTTTGTATCAAGTTGCCGGTGGCGCTCGAAAAACCGGTGAGCGAGGCCATCCCGATCTGAGTCCCTCCGATCAAAAAGGCAACATTCCCGGTCGCTGGATTCCCCAAACTGTTGGCTTTGAGGGTGGCCGTCAGCGTCACCTGCTGGCCGGTGACGACGGCCGGCGCACTGGATTGCAGCGAGAGAGTTGTGGGCACGGTCTCAACCGTAAATAGAATCCCGGGAGAAGTGCTGGAACTGAAGCTGCTGTCGCCGTAGTAGTAGGCCGTGAGAGAATACTGTCCGGCAAACGGGAAAAAGGAATTGACCAACAGAGCCCCCTGCCCCCCGCTGCTCAGCGGAGCAACCTGGCCTCCGACAGCAGTGTTTGAGTTCAGTAGGAACCCCACCTGTCCCGACGGCGTGCCAATTCCCGATTGGCCAGTGACGGTTGCGCCCAATGAAAATGTGGAGCCGTACTGAACGCTGCTTAAGGGCTGCGGGTTGGCGACTGTCCCCTGAAAGGCGGTGACGACCGTCGAACTCGGTTCGGGGGAAACATTTACAATGACGGGCGATGAATAGCTGGGAAGGTAGGTGCCGTCGCCGCTGTAATGCGCATAAACGCTATACACACCCCCCGGCAGATCGAGTGTGGTGCCGGAGGCGGAACCGCCCGACAGAGTGGCATAAGGCACAGGCGCCGGAGCGACCGTCCGGATGTTGTTCGAAATGGTTTCCAGAACAAGGGACACGTCGCCCGTGGGCGTGCCTGTGCCCACCTGCGGGGCCACGGTCACACTGAAGTTCACGGGGGTCGTCCCGTGCATGATGTTGAATGTGGGCATCAAGGTGAACGAACTGATTTGGGTCGCCTGCGAGCGCGCATTCGCCCAGCCGTTCACAAGATTTGTCACATTTACTGAACCAAGCCCAGTCGCCAAGTCGTAGCCAACGCCGCTCTGATAGCTGGCGCCGGCGCTGCCGTATCCGGATTCGCCGGGAACGGCGTTGTTGCCCACGGTAACGTCGTTGAAAATGCAGGTGGTGGCTGGCAAGACTGATTGGCTCGAGCCGTTGCACGCGGAGAGAGTTTCCTGCGCCGCCAGCGGATAGAGGACGTAGTTTGCCTGCCCCTGCGCGCTCCCGGTTTTCTGAACCACCAGCGCCATGATGCTGGCGAACGACGGCGTGGAAGCCGAGGTGCCACCAACTAAATACAATCGGATCTCGCCCTGACTGTTGGGCACGCAGGATGCCCGCAAGCAGAGCACATACGGGTCGTGGGATGCCGAGGCGTTCAGGGAGACATCGGGCAAGTCGCGCGCGCCGCCGGAGGGGATGCCCGGGACTCCGGTCTGCCAGGGCGGCTTTTGATAAAAGGTGCTGCTGCCCCCGCCGCTGGCGTAAATGTTGGGACTCACTCCGGAAGGACAATTTGCGGCGGTACAACTATTATTCCAAACGTCTTCGGGAATATAGCCCAACGCGGTTCCCGGGGTAGTGGTTGAGGAATTCCAGTATTTCGCATTATTTCCATTCTCATTAAACTGGGTTCCCCCCACGGCCACGACATAGGGAGAGGCGGCCAACACATTCACCGAAAGGGGCCCGCTAGCTACCGATTCCGAGCCAGAACTGTCGCATCCTTCCGCGCCGCTGTCTCCCGTAGAAACAAAATAGGTGATCCCTTCTGCAGCCGCCTGTTCCGCCAACGACGATTTTTCCATAGCTTCCGCGCTGGTGGTCCCCGCTTCGCAGCTTCCGAAGCTTTCCGTCATGATTTCCGCCGTGTCGTTGTCAACGATATACAGTTCGGAAAGATCTACTCCATCAGCGGTGTTCGTGGTCGCGGAAACTACCAGGATCACGGCGGCGTTATAAGCGATAGCACTGGCCCACGTAGTGTCCAACACTGCTTCCCCTTCCTCATCCCCTCCTAAATCGCCAGGATCGGGGCCGTTCATATAGATTTCAGGGATGTTTCCGGAGAGACCGAATACGGACTTAAAATTCGCGACGTCCTGGACATTGATGTCGCTCCGCCCGACGACAGCGATGGGGACTCCTCCTCCGCTGTTCCCCTCGGAATACGCACCATTGACGCCATAGATGGTTGCGAAATCCTGAGGACCCAGCGCGTGCATCCCGTTCGAGAAGGTCAATTGCGGCTGCACGCCGGGGTGGACGATGGCCGTCACCGTCTCTCCGGAAAGAATGAGTTGAGGCGCTTTCAGAAAATTGTGAATCGTTGCGATTCCCGCCACCACCGGGGCGAGCGCCGCAGGTATCTCCGGATCGCTCGAGTTGGCCCAATGCTTTTTCCCGTTCACCTGGTATTTATGGATTGTCGTGTGGAACGCGTCCCGCAATTCGGCAGCGGTCCCCGAAAACTCGATTACCACGCGCCCGTTGGCTGGCCCCTTCACTCGAAAGCCGTGCGACTCGAGCCACGCCGTGATTGTCTCGATGTCTGAGTCTGCGGGACCGAAGCGCTGCCCAAACTGCTGCGGAGTGAGCCACTTATGGTAGTCCGGTGAGGATATCTGCTGTTGTTGCGCAAGCAACGCTTCCAAATCCGCTTGCTGCTCCGGGCTCCTCCTTAGCACCAGAAGCATGCGCTCCAGAGGAAGACTCGAGGGCGCTTCACCTTCGTCGAACTCCGGGCGAGCGAGTGGGTGAGTGTTCCCTCCGAGGACGATCCGGTTGCCATCGTCAATGGCTTGCGCGATCCGTGGCGGCATGTTGATCTGCTGGCCGCGCGCCCCGGACGGGACAACCGCCAGGGACGAAAGAATCAGCATCGTCCCGCGAATCGCCCGCAGACCAAGCCGCAGGGTGTTCCTCTCTATTCCTCCGCTCCGCTGAGTATCGTGCCCGGTCACAAACGAAGCATCCGGCACACGGTGCGCGATGCAAGACACCACGCCACCATAACACCTGCTTTGTGCGCACCGGCATTCTCCATCCGTATTAGTCATCCGTCAATACTGAGCCGGCATAATAACAGGCCGGATGAAGCTGGGGATCCTAGGGTCCATACCTTCGCGGAGTGATTCGGTGCCCCCGTCCCTGTTTTTCACGTCTGTTGCTCGCTAAACCCCCATGTTTCACAAATCCGTTGAATTGGCCTTCCCGATGGAGTATCAAGACTTGCCCAATGACTGGGCATACGGGGTAGGGTGATTTCAGCTCTGAAGGCAACAACTGTCTCACTGCGAAAGCGCACCCACAGGGCGGACGTGTGCCCGCGCGGAACTCGCCGGAAGGCTCCAAAAGGAGAACTCTGATGAAGAGGCTCAATGGGCTGATGCTCGTGTGTGCAGCGGTCCTGGCGGCGCTGGCTGCCGTGGGATCGGCGCTCGCGCAGGTCAACGCGGTGGATTGGGGGGGCCTGATCACCGACCCGCAGAGCGCCGCGGTGGGAGGCGCCAAGGTTTCCATCCGAAACCTGGCTACCAACGCCACACGCTCCGTCCAGACGGGTGAGGATGGCCGATACTTCTTTGTCGGCGTGGCTCCGGGCCGTTACGAACTGAGCGTGGAGAAATCCGGATTCACACGCGCCGTGAACCCTGAAGTGGTGATCGAAATTGGCCGCGCGCCCGAAATCAACATCCAGTTGAGCATAAAGGCCGGGGCGCAGCAGGTGACCGTAAATGCTGAGGCGGAGATCGTCGAGACCCAGCGCACATCGGTGAGCGAGACGGTCGGCAGCCGCGAAATCGACAATCTGCCCATCAACGGCCGCAACTACGTAAACTTCACCCTGATCAACTCTCAGGCCAACCGCGACAGC
>DASPSB010000307.1:0-2752 GCA_035624135.1 Candidatus Acidiferrales bacterium
TGCACAACGTGGCCAGCGGTAAATTCCGGCAGGCAGTAGCTGCGGTCGCGGCTTCGTCCGCGCTCCGCACGAGTCCGAAGCCTGTTCCCCTGACCCCATCCCGCAGGCCAGGCGCGAGGATGGCGACACCGACCCTGCGCCAGGATTCGGCCGCCTGAACTTCAAGACTGCAGTTCTTTGGCAGTCTTTCAACTCCGCGGTGACGATCTCGCGCGCTGCATGTAAACTGTGAAGCTTCCTGTTCCGCGATCGCTATGCCCACGTTTGCCGCGGTCGATATCGGTTCGAACTCCGTACGGTTGAAGATTGCACGCCTGCAGCACGGCCGCCTGCGCCCCCTGCAGGAGGACCGCGAAGTGACGCGTTTGGGCGAAGGCGTATTCCGCTCCGGATTCCTCACCCCGGAATCCATGGCTGAGACGGTGAAAGTGCTGCGCCGCTTCCATCGCGCCACGCAGCAGATCGTGACCGACAGCGTGCGCGTGGTGGCGACCAGCCCTCTGCGCGATGCGCGCAACTCGCAGGCCTTCGTCGAGTGGGTGCGCTCAGCCACGGGCTGGACCGTCGAGATCATCTCCGGCGTGGAAGAGGCGCGCCTGATTCATCTGGGCCTGGTCTCCAGTCCGCGGGTGGACCGCTCGCCCACACTCATGATTGACCTGGGCGGAGGCAGTTGCGAATTGACCGTCTCACAGGGCGGGCATATCCGTGACGCGGTCAGCCTGCCTCTCGGCGCCGTGCGCCTGACCGACGAATTCCTGCGCCACGATCCCGCGCGGAAGGGCGAATTGAAACGGCTGCAGAGTTTCGTCATGCGCGAGGTGAACCGCATTGCGGCACGCATTGCCGGAGCCCGGGTGAAGAACGTAATTGCGACTTCGGGCACGGCCGCCGCGCTGGCTGCCGTCGCCGCTCATTTGCGTCGCGGACGCCAGCGCTCGCGGTTGGTGGTGTCCAGGGGAGAAATGACTCGCATCGCCAAGCGGCTGGCGCGGCTGCCGGTCGCGGAACGGCGCAAGATCCAAGGCATCGGACCACGGCGCGCGGAAATCATCGTCTCGGGCGCCATGGTCTATCACGAATTGCTCGACCGCCTGCACCTCGCCGCTTTTCGCTACTCGCCACTCGGCCTGCGCGACGGCATCCTGGCGCAAATGGCCGCCGATTACGATCGCAGCACGCGCTCCGGCAAGCAGATCGAATCCGAACGTTGGGAATCGATTCTGAAAGCGGTCGAGCATTACCACATTGACCGGAAGCATGCTTTGGACGTCCGCGCATCCGCCATGGTCCTGTTCTCGGCGTTACGCTCGGTGCACCGCCTGCCTCCCGAATACCGCGAATGGCTCTCGGCCGCCGCCATGCTCTACGAAGTTGGCGATTACGTGAATCGCAACGGCCACCATCGCCACACCCAGTACATCATTTCGAATTCGGAGATTCTTGGCTACACACCCGAGCAGCGCCGCGTGATCGCGGCCATTGCCCGTTATCTGGGAAAGTCGCGCCCCACGGCAGACGATGGCCCGATGAAGTTGGTGGATCCCGCCGAACAGGAGAACGTGCAAAAAGCGATTTTGCTGCTTCGCCTGGCGCGAGCTCTGAACCTGGGACGCAGCCGTGCCGTCGAGCGAGTGCGCATCAGCGTGCGTTCGGCGGATGTGCGGGCCACGCTGGTTCCCCGGCGGCGCGCAGGAGTCGATTTGGAACTTTGGGCGATCGAAAAAGACTGCGATTACTTCCGCGAAGTTTTCGGGCGCGAGCTCTCCACCGCTGTTTCGTAAAGCGTGCGCAGCACTTTGGGAGTCACGCACCACTGCAGCGTACCGGAGGTGCGGCGCATCTCCACCTTGGCGACCGCGCCTTTTTTCAGGTCCAGGGATGCTTCGCAACCGGAATCGCTGATCACCGCACCCAGGAACTGGCTGAGGTTGGGATTGTGCCCGACGACCATGATGGCTTCCATGCGGGAGTATTTCTCCAGAAGCTTGCGGAAATCGGCCAGTCCAGCCTCCGGACGCAGGCCGGTATCCACTTGCAGTTTGCCCTCATAGTCCAGTTCATTGCCCACCAGGGAAGCCGTCTGGGTGCAGCGCTTCAGCGGACTGGAAATGATGGCATCCACCTGCACGTCGAGCGCGGCCAGAGCCCGTCCGATGTAACCGCACTGCTCGATGCCCTCCTTGTCGAGAGCACGTTTTTCGTCCTTCCTGGGATTCGGCCCGTGCGTGCCCGCGCTGGCATGACGCAGAAAATAAAGGATCATGGCAGATTATCGTTCCTTCCCCACCATTACTTTACGCTTTCTCGCCGGAACCGGCGCGGGCAGAAGCGCCGGCGCTTTGCCCTCCGCCATGCTGATCAGAAAATCCTGGGCGGAGAATGCCGCGGCGCCGGTGGGAGGACGGCGATTGCGTTTCCCGTGCACCGGCTGCCATGCCCGGATGTAGGTTGCGTCCTTCAAAAGAATACGCGCCTTGCGGTTGTCGGCCAGGTAGGCGTCGAGAATCTCGTGCCTTACCCGCTCCCGCAGTAATTCATCACGCAGCGGCACCAGGACTTCGACGCGCTCGTAGAGGTTGCGGGGCATCCAGTCGGCGCTGCCGATGTAGATCTCGCCTTCCCCGCCGTTGGCGAAATAGTAGATGCGGCTGTGCTCCAGGAACCGGCCCACGATGCTGCGCACGCGGATGTGGTCGCTTACCCCGCGAACCCCCGGGCGGAGAGCGCAGATGCCGCGCACGATCAGGTC
>DASPSB010000034.1:0-9201 GCA_035624135.1 Candidatus Acidiferrales bacterium
TCCCCGGGCATACTTCCCCTGATTGTCGAGGTACGACATATTGGCGGCGATCAAAGTGAAAGCCAGCAGCAGTCCCGCGCCCGCCATGCCCAACAGCGCGTACTCCCAAACCGGATGCAATTTCGCCCACACCACAAACCGCACTGCCCACCGGGGCGCTGTCAGCAACCCCGCCACCATCGCCACCACCACCACCTGGTTCAGCAGCGTGTTCCGCAGATAAATCGCCACCATCGCCCACGTGTCCCCGCTGAACAGTCCTATCAGTGGCGTTAGATAATTGCTGAACACCCGCAGAAACCGGATTTCCGGCGGCTCTTTGTCCTCCGGCTGTAGCACGCGATTCGTCGCCAGCCGGTTCTGCACTGTCGCGAAACTTCCGATCCGCTTCACCCACGCCGCCAGCCATCCTCCGATGTATCCCCCTCCCGATACCGTCGAGAGATAATCAATCCGGCTCAGCAAACGCAGCTCGGCGAGCGCCTGCAACACACCCAGATTGAACGTCGCGCTCCGGATTCCCCCTCCGGAAAATGCCAGCCCCACCAGATTTTCCTTATGAGCTCGTGCGACCGTTCGGACCCAGCGGGTTTCCTTGGAAGTCCAATCCGTTACGGGTTTCGCTCTGTTGCAAGGATTCGGAATCTCAGGGGGATTCTCCGGATTGCGCCCGCCGCTCTTTCCGACGACGGTCCCGGGACAATTCCTGTTCCGCCGGCGGCGGATCAGCCGGATTGCGGCATGTTCCCGCTGGAGCACTTCCTCCAGCCTCGCCGCCTCTTCCTTCTTCCCCGGCTCCCCGCTCATCCTGCCTCACCCTGCGCTCCCGCCTCGCCGCCCGCGCACCGCGCGCATCTCCGTCCGCAACCCCCCCTTACGGGATGTCCCTGCTGTCGCTTAGATGGACATCTCTGCAATCGTTCGTGGCGCCCGCAGTGTTCACCGGCTGCAGTTTCGCCAGGCAGGTCACCATGATCTGGTTGTACCGCCGGATCGCCAGTTGGTCGAAATCAGCCAGCGCACTGGCCAGCTTCAATTTGCACGGCTGGGCATGCACATAGCCGGGCGCTTCGCCCTCTGGCCAGGTACATACTCTCGCCCCGTCCGAATCCACCAGCCGGTCGTAATCGAAGAACAACCCCAGCGCGATGTCCGCCGCCGTCGGTACGATCACCGTGCTCATCACCGCCATGCTGCTGTGGTATTCCTTCGCCGGCCTCCGCGGAATCCCTACAAAACTCCCGAAGTACGGCAGCTCCACCAGCGGCAGGATCAGCGGGACTCGCACGCGCGATTTCTCCACCACCGCCGTAAACGTCGAGACGTCGAACAGTTTGATCGATTCCACCCGCACCTTCGTCGTCGTGTCGTGCGTCGCCACGCGCGAAATGTCCGCGTTCCCGCTCTGCGGCGTATACAGCGTCGGGCTCGCCGATTCGTCTGCGAAAATCTTTACGGTCAGCTCCGCCGACGATGCCCCGCTCAGCGCCCGCGGCTGCACATCAATGTTTAGCGACCTCCCGATCTGCACCTTCGAAGACTGGTACGCCGCCAGCGCTCCCATGATCACCTGCGCCTGGATCGGGCTGATGTTGTTCAGCACGCTGGGCTTGTTCGATCCCCCTCCCGGCGGGTTGCCCCCGCTTGTTCCGTTGTTGATCACGATCGAAGTCGAGCCGGACGAGGTCGTGCTTCCGCCGCCTCCACCTCCTCCACCGCCCCCTCCGCCGCCTCCTCCACCGCTCGGCGAGCTGCCTCCACTCACGATGGACTGAATTAGCGCCGACACCGTCGGAAACTGGCTCGCATCCAGAAAATTCTGTGTCGTCGTATTCACGATCGTCTCGAATCCACTCGTCGTCCGCACCGTGATCAGCCCGTTGTTCACAAATTTCGTATTCTCGGGGCCGAACCAATCCTCGATACCCTCCGTGTCCGCTTTGCACCCCTCGCTGTCATGACGCGCTTCCCGGTCCATAATGCACTTCGACACAAACGCCTGATACGTCCCCAGATCCCGGTTGAACTCATCTATGAGCGGCGCCAGCGCCGCATCCAGCGCCTGCGCGCTCTGGCTCAGCTCATACGAACCGAATTCGTGCGCATAGAGCTGGCTGATCTTGTACTCATACATGAAGTTCGCCACCGCCGCGCGCAGCACCCCCAACTGGGACGGTTGAAGGCTGTGCGTGTCAAAAGCCTTCTTCGCCACTTCCCGGTAGCATTCCATCCCAAATGCGCCCTGCTCGGCCGCCTTCCGGTCCCTCGCCTCGCAATCCCCGTCCCCCATGCTTTCCTTCGTCGCGGGAAGCTCCATCGCCGCCACCGTAATCTTCATCGATTCCTTCGGATCCCACGCTGCAATCGTGGCCAGCAGCAGGTCCGTTAGCGTCGGTTTCAGCGGCCGGAACAAATTCGTGTAGCCGAGGCAGAAGTCATCCCCGCCGCACACCTCAAATCTCTCCCGCATTCCCCTCGGCATCCGGGTCCCCGTGCTCCGCTTCAAAATCCTCTGCGCGGCAGCCTGCGCCGCGAGCGCCTGCGGCTGGTTGGGGTCAATTGCCTCGGGATCCTTCACGTATCGTTGGGTCAGATACCCGTAAAACGACTGATCGAAAAAGTTCGGATCTTTGGCAGCGATCTGGCCACGCAGCGAGTCCCACCCGTTCGCGATCGCAGACTGAATTGTGTGGTTGTATCCCTCGATCCAGCTATGAATCTTGCCCTCCGCCTTCTCGATTCCCCCTTCCTCCGACGACGACGTCTGCAGCGACCATACGTTGAGGATCATTTGCGGACGCGGCAAATCCAATAGCGTAACCAGCCTCCTCCGCTCCAACACCCCCGCGTCGTCACCCGGCACCGACTCCTGGAACAGCAGCAAGTCCGTCCCGATCCCGCTCACCGATGGCGGCGCTGGCGGTGTGCTTCCGCCCGCTCCTCCTGCGCCTCCCGCGGCCGCTCCTCCCGCTCCCTGCCCCGCCGCCGCTCCGCCGCTCGCTCCTCCCCCAGCTGCTCCTGCTCCCGGCCCTGGCGCTGCGCTCTGCCCGCTCGCGCCGCCTCCTGCGCCGGTTCCCGCCGCTCCGCTTCCTCCGCCACTGCCGGTTCCGCCTCCCGTTCCTCCACCACTCGCTGCTCCGCCGCTAGCCCCACCCGATGCACCCGTTCCTCCCTGTCCTCCGCCCGCTCCTCCCGCTGCAGCGCCCCCACCTCCACTTCCCCCACTGCCTGCCCCACCCGATCCCGACGACGGTGCGGGACTGGAAGACCCGGGCCCAAATGCACCCGTGATGTCCGACGCGTTCAGATAAAACAGCTTCGTCGTCGCAGGCACCGAAAATGGACGCCACGCCACGTCTCTCAAATTGCGCAGATATGCCGTCAGTTCCGAACATGCGGGCGCCTTCGCACTCGTGATCCTCACCTTCTTGAATCCCAGGTCTTGCAACGTAAACGTCGTCGAATTCACGCTCCCGAGCTTTGTCGCCAGATCGCCCAACGCACCGTAGTGCGGGATCTCCACGTCCACAGTGAACGCCGGCTTGCTCGCTCCCGCCCCGCCCGCAGCCGCCGCTGTTCCCGCCGCCGGCGTCGTGCTCGACGCGGCATTCGACCCATCGCTCGACGCTTTGGCCAGGTTGTACAGGTCCTGCGCCTCCTTCTTGATCGCCGCGATCGCTCCCGGCTCGTTCATCCTCTGCGCCGAGTAAATCAGCAATTTGCTTCCCGCTGCCTGGAACGAAAGCGGATACGGATTTCCCAGATACGGAATCACCACCGAAGCATCCACCTTTCCGTCCTTCTTCGCCGGCGCCGGCACAAATTCCGGCACGCAATACGCATCGTCTTCCCACGCTTCAAAGCTGATAACCGGCTGCTGGGGTGCGGTCGGAGCCGGCGCTGCCGGCTGACTTTGTGTGGTTCCGAGCTTCTTCGAGCTTTGCGGCTGTTTATCTGGCGCCCCCCGTTTTTGGCTCGCCTCGGGACTCTTGGTAGCGGGTTGATCCGTGCTCGCCGGGCCCGACTTCGTACCTGGGTTTTTCCCGCTTTCAGTCTTGGCTGGCTGAGGCTGGTACTCCTCCGGATAGAGTGTGATCCTCCCCGGCCCCAGGATTGTCACCGTAAAGCTCGATCCACCGGAATCATCGTCCCCGCCGTCATCTCCTGCGCTCCCCCCGCTCGTCACCGTCGCGCTTCCCTCCGTGACCGTCAGCTTCACCGGGCAGCCATCCGTCGATTTCACGTGCACCGTCACCACATCCCCGACCGTGTATTTCTTCTTCAGGTCCGAATCAACCATGATTTTCGAGCCTGGGCTGGGCTTGCAGGTCGCCGCCGGCGGTGCGAGGTCCACCTGCCCCACGTAGTATTTGTGCGGAGCTTGCGTGGTGGTCGTGCCGGAAATGTTCGCGCTGAATGTCGCGGTATTCTGCGGCGCTGGCGGAGGCGTCCCCTGCGGGTTCGATTGCGCCGCGGCATACGACAGCCCGGCCAGAAGCAAGAGTGCAAGTACGCGTCGGACCATAACCCCTCCTGGGCGTGAGGGCATTATTTCGGTAGTAGGCGATTCCTATATCACCAAAAGCGGTAGTTATCAACCACAGGCAACGCGGTAAGAGTTCTCCGCCTCCTCTCGCTAACTACCGTCGGCGTTCCCGCTCCTCCTCAGCGCCAGATCCGGCTTCGCTTCTTGCACTCCCAGTGCCGATTCCGTCGCCGGTCCCTTCTACCCGGCGGCGCGCCTGCTGCACCTCCTTGACACCCCCGGATGCGCCTCCTAGTATGGTTTGAGCATCTGGGACCCGTGCGAGGAGAATGCCAACCCGCGAAAAGACGCAGTTACTGAGCGCGGCGCAGACCGGGCGCACCATCGAGCGCCTGGGCCATGAAATTGTTGAAAAAACAGGCGAGACACACGGAATCGCCCTGATCGGCATTCGCCGCCGCGGCGTCCCTTTAGCCCATCGGCTTGCCGAAACCATCCGCGCCGCCACCGGTGCCGAAGTGCCCATCGGCGTTCTCGACATCACACTCTATCGCGACGATCTCTCGCTCGCCTCGGCACATCCCGTAGTGCAATCCACCGAAATTCCCTTCTGCGTGGACGGGCGCGACCTGATCCTGGTCGACGACGTTTTGTTCACCGGCCGCACCATCCGCGCCGCCATCAATGGCTTGTTCGATCTCGGCCGCCCGCGCCGCGTCCAGCTCTGCGTCCTGGTGGATCGCGGCCTCCGCGAGTTGCCCATCGAGGCAAACTACGTCGGCAGGCGCGTCGAATCTCGTCCGGAAGACCTCGTCGAGGTGCACTTGAAGGAAATCGACGGCGAGGATCGCGTTTTGCTGGAACGCGCAGCCTGAGGCGCGTCGAGGAAAATTGTGAGCTTCACCTTCCGCCACCTGCTCGGCACGGAAGCGCTCTCGCGCGGCGAAATCGCCTTTCTCCTCGACCAGAGCCGAGCCTTCCAGGGAATCCAAAAGCAGCCGCTCAAGAAACTGGCGACCCTCCGCGGCAAGAGCGCCGTCCTGGCCTTCTTCGAGACCTCCACGCGCACGCGCATCAGCTTTGCCACCGCCGCCGCTCGCCTCGGCGCCGACACCATGAACCTTCAGGCCGAATCCTCCAGCACACAGAAAGGTGAATCGCTGGTGGATACGGTGCGCACGCTCGAAGCCATGAAGCCCGATGTCATCGTCATCCGCCATGCCGCTTCCGGTGCGCCTCACTTCGTGGCCGAGCGGCTGGGTATTCCCGTCATCAACGCCGGCGACGGACTGCACGAGCATCCCACGCAGGGCCTGCTTGACGCGCTCACCATCAGTGACCGGCTCGGCCTTCTCGACGCTCTCAATGTCACCATCGTCGGCGACATCCGCCACAGCCGCGTCGCTCGCTCCAATATCCACGTCCTCTCCAAATTCGGCTGCCGCATCACCCTGTGCGGCCCGGCCATGTGGCTTCCGCCGGAGATGGCCTCCATGGCTCCCAGCATCCGCATCGAGCCGCGCCTCGAGGAAGCGCTTCGCGGCGCGAACGTGGTCATGGTTCTGCGTGTGCAGACCGAACGCCTCCGCGAACCCGCCCTTCCCGCCGACGAATACATCCGGCTCTATCAAATGACGCCAGCGCGCCTGGCGCTCGCGCAGCCCGATGCCGTGCTCATGCATCCGGGCCCCATGATCCGAGGCCTCGAAATCGATCCGGCCGTCGCCGATTCTCCTCAGTCCAGCGTGCTCGAGCAGGTGACCAATGGCGTGGCCGTGCGCATGGCCCTGCTCTATCTGCTCACCGGCGGCGCGCCGAGCGGCGCCGTTCCGCAGGCGGGATGATTCGATGGGAGACCGCATGCTGCTGATTCACAACGGGCGCGTGGTAGATCCTTCGCGTAGCTTCGACGGGCTCGCTAACGTACTCATCGAAGGCGAATCGATTGCGCGCGTTGGACCTAAGCTCGACGCGTCCGGCGCCGAGCGCTTCGACGCTTCTGGCCTCGTCGTCGCTCCCGGCTTCATCGATCTGCACTGCCATCTGCGCGAGCCCGGCAACGAGCCCGCCGAAACTATCGAGACCGGGACACGCGCAGCCGCCCGCGGCGGTTTTACCGCTGTCTGCTGCATGCCGAATACACAGCCCGTCAATGACAACGCTTCGGTCACACGCTTCATCCTCGATCGGGCCGCGGCCACAGCCATCGTGCGCGTGTGGCCCATCGGCGCCGCTTCGCACGGCAGCCTGGGCGAAGGCCTTGCCGAATTCGCAGCCATGAAGGACGCGGGCATCGTCGCCGTCACGGACGACGGAAAACCCATCGCCAACGCCAAGCTGCTCCGCCATGTGATGGAGTACGCGCGCTCGCTCGATTTACCCGTGATCGAACACAGCGAAGACGCGTCGCTCTTCGCCGGCGGCGTGATGCGCGAAGGCCCGACTTCTGTTCGCCTGGGCCTGCGCGGCATTCCCGCCGTGGCGGAATCCATCTGCGTGGCGCGCGACGTTCAAGTCTGCACGCTCACCGGCGCGCGCCTCCACATCGCACACATGTCTGCCAGGGAATCGCTCGATCTGGTTCGCGAGGCCAAGCGCCGCGGCCTTCCCGTCACCTGCGAAGTGACTCCGCACCACTTCACGCTCACCGACGAAGACGTGGTCTACGACTCGCGCTATAAAATGAATCCGCCACTCGCTTCCCGCGACGACCGCGACGCGCTTCTCGCCGGCCTTGCCGACGGCAGCGTGGACGCCATTGCCACCGACCACGCGCCGCACACGCAGGCTTCAAAGGAAGTGGAGTTTGACCGCGCGCCCTTCGGCGTTACCGGCTTCGAAACCGCGCTCTCGCTCGCGCTCGAAGCCCTCGTGCACTCCGGCCGCGCTCCGCTCTCGCGTTTGGTCGAACTCTTCACCGCAGGCCCCGCACGCGTCCTCGGTAAAAAGCGCGTAATCGCTCCCGGCGAGCCCGCCGACCTGACGCTCTTCTCCACCGAGCACCGCTGGACGTTTCGCGCCTCTGAATCCTCCAGCAAATCCCGCAACACGCCGTTCGATGGCCGCAGCTTCCGCGGCGCGCCCATGGCAACCATCGTTGCCGGCCGCGTCGCTTGGCGCCGCGAAAACTAAAAAACGAAACTCGAAATTCGAAAACCGAAAATCGGCAGGAACCGCGCCGAGGACCAGGTCGTCACGATTTTCGAGTTCTGAGTTTCGCTTCTAGGGTTCAGCCGGCGGTACTTGCACCGGATGCAATTCTTCGGCGTGAACTCCGCGCGGCGCGGATTCCGTCTGCGAGCGGAAGAAATGGTTCAGCGGCCCCGGCCCTTTACCGATCGGATAGGCGTGCTGCATCGCCTTCTGGACGTACACCTTGGCCAGCAGCACCGCTTCGCGCAAGTGTTTCCCCTGCGCGAGCTGCGCCGCAATCGCTGAAGAAAGCGTGCAGCCCGACCCGTGCGTATTTTCTCCGCGCACGCGCTCTCCCTCGAACCGCGCTGCTTCCGTCCCGTCGAACAGCACGTCTACCGGCTTCTCGAGGTGTCCGCCCTTCACCAGCGCCGCGTGCGCTCCGCGTTCGACGAGCAGCTTCGCCGCTGCTTCCATCGCTGCCACGTCGCGAATCTCCATGCCCAGCAGAATTTCGGCTTCCGGCACGTTGGGAGTAGCCAGCCCCACGCGCTTCAGCAGCTCTTCGCGCAGATACTTCACGCCCGCCGCGTCCAGCAGCTCCACGTCGCCGGTGGACGACTTCAACACGGGATCGAGCACCACGTGGGACAGCTTGAACCGCTCGATCATCTCCGCTACAACGACAGCATTGGCGCGATTGCCCAGCATGCCGATCTTCACCGCGGCGACCGTGGAGTCTTCGAGCAGCGTTTCGATTTCCGCGCGCAGCGTGGCCGAAGGCGTCACGTACACCGCTTTCACGCCCTGTGTGGATTGCACGGTCAGCGCCGTCACTGCGGCGATCCCGTAGCAGTTGTGCGCCGCGATGGTTTTCAGATCCGCGGCCGCTCCCGCGCCGCAGCAAGGATCGAACCCGGCGATCGTGAGCACGATCGGAGGAGCCGGGTGCGAATGGTTACTCACTCTGGTGCCCTCCGCGCAGAGCACCCCGCAGAAAGCGGGGCCGGCTGCGCTCCTCCCCATGCTTCGGGAACGGGACCAGAGCGAGCCGGCAACTGGAATCTACGCATCGTGGCCGCGTGAATGCAAGCGGAATCTTGCTTTCGCCGCGCCCGAAGATTTTGCGAGCAGGAGCGTCCGGCGGAAAAGAGGTCCGCGAACGCCGCGCGAGACTAGCGGCCGAACTTCCGCTCGAGAATTTCAATTTGCGGCTCGGCCTTATCCATATATTTCTGCGCCGAGGCGCCGTCGTGCGCGGCGAGCGCTGCTTCCGCGCGGGCCATGAATTGTCCCATGGCCGCAACGGCCATGGTCAGGTCCTGATTCGGCGAATAGCCCGCCGCAGCCTGCTGGTTCTTCAGCGTGTCGTAGCTCGTCTTCATGGCTGCCGCGCGCGCGGACATGTGGTCGAAGCGGTTTTCCTGCTCGTCGTAGAGTTTCGCTTCCGCCTTGGCCTGGGCCTCGGCAGCGGCCTTCGCGGCTGCTTCGTCCTGTTCTTTTTTCGCCGCGGCGGCGCGCGCCTTCGCAGCTTTTTCTTCCGGGCTTTCGCCGGCCGGCGTGGCGGGCGTGACGCTCGCGCC
>DASPSB010000329.1:0-2393 GCA_035624135.1 Candidatus Acidiferrales bacterium
AGCGTTAAATCCGTGGCGCACTATCCCACGGTTCTTTACATGATGGACAACCGGCTGGACTGGACGACCTCGGTCGGGCAGGCTTACGTGAATCAGTCCACCGACGTTCAAGAGTCCATTCAGCGGCTGCGCGGCATGGCCCACAATTCCGGAACGCTTGCTTCCAGCCCTCAGATGGAGGTGGTGCAGGACGGCCCGTACTGGGACATCTATCCAGCAAATCCGCAGTTCATCTACGTACCGGTCTACGACCCGGTTTTCGCGTTTTACGGCCGGCCCGGATGGCACGGGCCGTTCCTTACGTTCGGCGTCGGATTCCCGATCGGCTCCTGGCTGAATCTCGGATTCGGCTGGGGTGGGCCAGGAATCTACTACTTCGGCTGGGGAGCGGTTGGCGTGCTGCCGCCCTGGGCGGTTCGCGCCCGGCCGTTCATACGCATCAACAATGTGTATGTGAACGACCGCTTCCGAAACGTTGCGGTGAATCGCGACGTGATCCGGCGGCCGGTGGCTTACTCCAACCTTCGCGTGTACAACTCCGTTCACCGCGAAGTAAATCTTTCCAATCACGCGCCCGGGAATTTCGCCGCGGCCAGCACACGTCCAATTGTCCGCCCGACCAACCAAATCGTTCAGCGAAACATCAACCTGGGCGATTCGCGCATCCAGGATTTTCGCGGACGCGAGGGCAGCGGATCTCAAATGACCATGGAAGGGCAGGGAAGACCCGCCCCCGCGGAGAGCACTCGGCCTGAGGCCCAGAGGCCCGCGCCTCAACCTCAGCCCGCGGCGAGACCTTCTGCCTCCTCCGCGTACAACGTCGAGCGCGGCACATTTTCTCCCGCGCAGACGAGTGCGCGCGGCCAGGCCAGCGTTCAGCAGATGAGCCGGCCGGGACCCGCAGCTAGACCGGCACCCGCTCCTCGCTCGGCGCCCTCGCGGCCTTCGGGCGGAAGGGGGCGGCCATGAGAATTCAACTCACCGGCAGCGTCGCACCCCGACGGCACGAGCCACAGCGCGAAGGGGGAGCTGCGATGAAAAACTGTGAACTGAGAGAGTCCGGGCAGATTGTCCGGGGCGGCGTACTCGCGATCGCTTTGTTCGCTGTCGCAGTTGCGCCTGGTCTGCTCTTCGCGCAACCGCAGGCGGCTCCGGCCGCTCCGGCCAAGAAAACAGCGGCAGCCGCACCGCAGAAGAAAGAGGCTCCGAAGCCCGTCGCGAAAGGCAAGCTTTTTGCGACTCCTGAAGACGCACGCGATGCGCTGGTTGCCGCAGCCGCGGCGAAGGATGACGCTGCGCTGGCGACGATTTTCGGCCCCGAGCACGGAAAGATGAAGTCGGGCGATCCCGTGCAGGACAAACACCACGCAGAACGGTTTGCCCTGCACGTCCAGGAAGGCTGCACGCTGAACAAAGTCAGCGACGAGAAATACACGCTCGTCGTCGGCCTGCGCCAGTTTCCGTTTCCTGTACCGATCGTGAAAGACGGAGATAAATGGCGGTTCGACACGGCGGCCGGGCTCGCGGAAATCCTGCACCGCAGGATCGGCTCGAATGAACTGTCCGCCATCATGACCGCACGCGCCTATGCCATCGCGCAGTGGGAATACTTCGGTGAAGGCGGATTGCACAGCGAGGACGGCCTGGCCCAGTTCGCCCAGAAATTCATCAGCACGCCAGGAATGCACGATGGACTGTACTGGGAAACGGCGCCTGGAGAAGATCCCAGCCCGCTTGGCCCGCTCGTGGCCGCGGCGCGCGCCGAAGGGTATGGCGCGGGCGGCGCAAACCAGGCGGCCTCCGTGAAACCGGCCTCGACCGGCGCGAAAGGCGCCGCAGCAGCGGCCGAGCCGGCGCAGCCGCACGCGCCCTATCACGGCTACTTCTTCAAAATTCTGACGCGACAGGGCCCCAGCGCTCCCGGAGGCGCGTTCAGCTACCTCCTCAACGGGCACATGATCGCGGGATTCGCTCTGGTAGCCTATCCTGATGAGTGGGGAAACTCGGGCGTGATGACGTTTATCATCAACACGCAGGGCCGCGTGTATCAGAAGAATCTGGGAGCCAAAACGGCCGAGATTGCGTCGGCGATGAAAGAATACGATCCGGACCCGAGCTGGACGCTGGTCCCGAAGGAATAATCCGGCGCAGCACAGGCTGCGCTGCATCCATCGCCTACTCCGCTCGTAGCGCTTCGGTGGGATCCAGCCGTGCCGCGCGCACCGCCGGCAGGTAACTCGCGACGATCGCCTCAGCGGTTAGAATTCCTGCCGCCATCAGCAGCGTAGGCGGGTCATCGGGCTGCAGGCCGAACAGCATCGAGCCGACCGTACGCACGGCCAGCAAAGTCAGCACGGTTCCGGCCACGAGTCCCGCGCCCAGTAGTGTGGCCG
>DASPSB010000335.1:0-6756 GCA_035624135.1 Candidatus Acidiferrales bacterium
CCGCAGGCCGTCCGTCACGGGCGAGCTGCCGCCGCGCAGTCCCGCCTTCGCCGCCGGGCCGCCGGCCGTGACGCGCTCGATGAGCAGGCCCTGCTTCACGGGAAATTTCAGGTAATTTGCCAGATCCTCAAAGAGCGGCGTCACTTCCACGCCCAGATTCGCGCGGCGCACGCGGCCTTCGGTAATCAGGTCGTGCGCGATGCGCTTGGCCAGGTTGATGGGAATCGCGAAACCCACGCCCGCGGCCGTTCCCGTGGGCGAATAAATCGCGCTATTGATGCCGATCACTTGGCCGCGCGTATCGAGCAGCGGCCCGCCGGAATTCCCGCGATTGATGGATGCGTCGGTCTGGATGGCGTCCTCGATGAACGTGCTCTGGCCGGTCTGCACGGTGCGGCCGAGCGCGCTCACGACGCCGGTGGTCAGAGTACTCTGGAACCCGAACGGGTTGCCGATGGCCAGGACTTTCTGGCCCACTTCGAGCGCGCTCGAATCGCCAAGGGGCAGCGCGGCAAGCTGTGCGCCCTTCGGATCGATCTTGATGAGCGCGACGTCGTTGCGCTGGTCGGCGCCGATGAATTTTGCGGGATAACGCGACTGGGCGTGCTGGTCGCCCAGCAGCACCTCGATTTTCTCCGCGTCGGCCACCACGTGATAGTTGGTGAGGATGTAGCCCTTCGGATCGATGACGAAGCCGGAGCCGGCGCCTTCAACCGGAACGGCATTGAAAAAGAAGTCGTACTCCACGGTGCGCGTGATGATGTTGGCCACCGCCGGCGACGCCTGCTTGTAGATGCGGATATTCACCTGCTCGTCGCCGGTCAGCGGCCCATTCGCAGCCGGCGCGCTTTCCGAAAATTCAGGCCGTGCCGTCACCACGAGCGGTCCCGGATTTCCCCAGTGTGCCCCGGCCCAGAAGGCCAGCCCGCCGAGAATAATCCCCGCGAGGAACATCCGAACCGTATTTGCCGGTGTGCTCATTTCTCTTGTTCCAGTGTACCGCCGTGCTGCGCGGCCCGCTTCTTCAGCCGCTCCACGATCGCGTCCGTCTGCCGTAGCGTCTCTTCCAGCGTTCCCGCGCAATCAATGTGCTCACACACGTCCGAAAGGTGCGTCGTCTGCGCGATCGGAGCGATCGCGGCGATATGCAGCTTTGCTTCCTCCTCGTTCAGTCCCGCGGCGTCGTGAAGGAACTTGGAAAACAGGTCCTCGTGCTCGAGAAGCACTGCGAGGTCCGGCGAGCACTCGAACACGTCGCTGGCCAGCCGCAGTTTCTCCTTCAGCGGCATTTGCGCTTCGATACGCCGCTTTGCTTCCGCTTCGGTCAGGCCGCGCGCGCGCAGCCGTTTGATCTGGTCTTGCGGACTGCACACGCACACGATCAAGCTGTCCAGCTTCTTGTAGTAGCCGGACTCCACCAGCAGCGCCGCCTCGACGATGGCGATCCCGTTCGGGTTCTCCGCCTCCATCTGTTTCAACTGCTCCTCGCGCGCCGCGATCACTCGCGGATGCACGATGGCGTTCAGCCGCTCCCGCTTCGCCGCATCCCGGAACACGATGTCGCCCAGCTTTTTCCGGTCGACTCTTCCGTCGGCCGCCAGCACTTCGCGCCCGAACTCGCGCACGACGTCGTCATACGCCGGCTGCCCGGGTTCCATAAGTTGATGCGCCAGTTGGTCGGCGTCGAGCACGGTCAGACCCAGCTCGCGCATGCGGGCGGCCACGGTGCTCTTCCCGCTGGCGATTCCCCCGGTCAGACCCACGCGCAGCATCAGGCCCATCTCAAGAACGGGCAGCCCCGGCAGTTGCTGGAGCGCCGGCCGCACGGCCTCGCCGCAGGCGAGCGGCTTTCACGGTGTTGGACATGAGCATGGCGATGGTGAGCAGGCCCACGCCGCCGGGAACGGGCGTGAGCGCGCCCGCCACATCGGCCGCGCCGGGATGCACGTCGCCCACAAGCGCGGAACCCTTCTTTTTGAAGGCTTCAAGCCGCTCCGGATAGTGCGCGAACAGCCGCTGGGCCTCCGTGGCATCCGTGATTTGATTCGTGCCCACGTCAAGCACAGTGGCTCCGGCGCCAATCCATTCGGGCTGGACCATCCACGGGCGTCCCATCGCGGCGACGACGATATCGGCGCGCTCGACAATCTCGGGCAGGTTGCGCGTTTTGGAGTGACAAATTGTTACGGTGGCATTCGCGTGCATGAGCAGGAGCGCCATCGGTTTGCCGACGATATCGCTGCGCCCCATCACCACGGCGTTGGCGCCTTCGGCACGGATGCCGCTGCGCCGCAGGATTTCCATGCAGCCCGCGGGCGTGCAGGCCACCAGTCCGGAGCGGCCCGTAACCAGCCGGCCGAGGCTCACGGGATGAAAGCCATCCACGTCCTTTTCCGGCGAAACCATTTCCAGCACGCGCTTGGTATCCACTTGGGGCGGAAGAGGCAGTTGCACCAGGATGCCGTCAATATCGTCGCGGCCATTCAAATCGGCGACGAGATGGAGAAGGTCTTCGGTTGTCGTGCTGGCCGGAGGAGTGAAGAGCGCGCTAAAGATGCCCAGTTGCTCGCACGCGGCAATCTTGTTGCGAACGTAAATCTTGGAGGCCGGATGTTCGCCCACCAGCACGGCGGCGAGCCCCGGGATGATGCCGGCGGCGCCCAGGGCGTCGATTTCGCCGCGTAGTTCAGCGTAAATCGCGTCGCGAAACACGCTGCCGTGCAGGATGCGCGCGCTCAACGAGGACCCTCCCACGTCTGAAATATGGTTCCCGCTCGCATCATAGCACACGCATTTTCGACGCTCAGGCGCACTGCCGCCAGGCCTCAGGGCACCACCGGCAACGTGATGTGCGAAGGATACGCGGGCGAGGAGTAAACGCGCTGCGTGGTGGAAATGAAATCCTCGGCCTTCGCCTGGTAGATGCTGGGCACGAATTTCTGCGGATTGCGATCGATCAGCGGAAACCAGGTGGATTGAATCTGCACCATGATGCGATGGCCCTTGAGAAACACGTGGTCGCGGTCGCGCAGCGGAACGGGCCATTCGATGGGCTTGTTGGGCTCGAGCGGATGCGGACGCTCGTAGCTGGCCAGATAGCGGCCGCGACGCACCTCCATGGCAATGGGAAGCTGGTAGCCGTTCAACGACTGCGCATACTGCCCCGGCTTTGGCCCCTCGTCAGGCTCCCAGGAAGTTTTCTGCGCGTCTTCGGGGAAGACGTCAATGAGCTTGACCACGAAATCCGAGTCCGTGCCGGAGGTGGAGGCGAACAGCGTGGCGCTGACCGGGCCGGTGACCACCAGGTCGTGGTCAAGCGGCGCGCTGACAAACGTGAGCACATCGGGACGGCCGGCAACAAAGCGCTGATCGGCCACTTCCCAGGTGCGCCAATCGCCTCCCGGGTACGTGGGAGAGATCGGGCGCGCGCGATAGGGCACGGGATTGGCGGGATCGGAAATGTACTCGCGGTAACCGGGACCCGATTCTGCCGCGGTGGGAGCGACAAAAGACAGCGAGCCGTCGCGATGGAGATAGAGATCGGTCTGACGGGCTTCCGCGGGTGGCCAATCGTTGTAGCTGTGCCAGGAGTTCGAGCCGCTCTGGAAGGTGGTGACGCGCCACGTGGGCTTTTCGCCCTTGCCGTGCAGATAGTAACGGAAAAAGGGAGCTTCCAGATTCTCGCGGAATTCCCGCGCTGTTTCGTGACCGCCGAACGGAATGATTCCGATGCTGTCGGCCTTGGGCGTTTGCCACTGGCCGTGGAACCACGGGCCGGCGACCATGAAATTCGTGTGGTCGGGATCGTGCTCGGCGGCATGGCGGAAAATCTGCCAGGGGCCCCAGGGATCTTCCTGGTCCCAGAAGCCGGCGACGTTTAAATTGGGCACGGTCGAGGCATGAAGCTGGCTGACCCACGCTTCTTTTTTCCAGAAGTCGTCGTAGTCGGGATGCTCGATGGTGGAATTCCAGTACGGAATCGAGCCATGCAGATATTTGGCATTGATGTTCGAAAGCGGGCCGAGCTTCAGATACCACTCGTAAGTATCGTAGGTCTCGAAGTCAAAATGCGTGTTCTTGGTCTTGTCCGCCTGCTCCATCACGGCGTATTCGAAATCGTAGCTTTCGCGCAGGGCGCCGTAGCGATGGTCGTCGTCGTTCATCCACTGGTCCACGGGCGAGGCTTGCTCGCTGATGGCTTTGAGCGCGGGATGAGGCTGGAGAAGCGTGAGCGCGGTGGTCAGCCCGTCGTAGGAAACGCCCTTCATGCCGACCTTGCCGGAATTGTTCGGAACCTTTTTGACGAGCCATTCGATGGAATCGTACGCGTCCGTAGTCTCGTTGGTGGACCTGGGGTCCTGGAGATTGACCTGCGAGGTGAGATCAAAGACGCCTTCGGACTTGAAGCGGCCGCGAAGATTCTGGATTACGAGGATGTAACCGTCCTCCACGAATGGCTTCAGGTTGACCGGAACGGATGCAGGCGGCTGGTCGGGCACACCGTAGGGGGAGCGGCGAAAGAGGATGGGGAGCGGCCCTTGCTGGTTGACCGGGGCGAGGATGACGGTCTGGAGATGGACGCCGTCGCGCATGGGAATCATCACTTCGGTGAGGGTAAAGGGCGGAGCAGGCGCCGGCTCCTGGGGAGTAAAAGCGGCGAGGATCAAAACCGACAAAAGAACTAAAGCGCTGCGGCGCATAGCGGCCCCCAAGTGAGGCGCAGCGCGGCTGGTCGCGCCGCGCTGGCCGGCGGAGTATAGCAGCCGAAGAGGGCTCTAGGCGGTTTCATGGATTCCCTTTGCGGGGAAAAACCCACGGACCGTGAGAAAGCCCCCCGGCGCGCAGGCTCGCAGCGGCCCCCCCCACCCCCCCTAGAGTGATGTAACTGTGCAATCTAAAGCACTTACGAAAAATGGGATCGGCCATAGAAGGCTCGTGGAGCCGGCTGCGAGTACCTGCGGTGTGCCTGAGATGAATGTTGGCGGCGTCCATGCGCGGAAAGTAGCCTAAAACGAGCCGCGGCGATACCCCGTATAAAATCGAAAAAAATGGGGATTTTATTTCGCCTGGGGGAGCGATTGAGGGACGCTTGAAGCAACTTGCGCGGCCCGGAAACCAGCCAGGCACGGATGTCTATCGCCCCTACTCGGGAAGATTCATGCGGTGGAGGATGGCTTTGTAGCGGGGGTCGGAGCGATACGGGTCCAAGGCAGGCGTGTTCTTAATGTCCGAGATCCAGAGAGTGTGCTCAGAGACAGCCGCGTCGAGCCAGCGGAAGGTCTGCTCCTTATCGCCCAGGAAAGCATAGTCGTAGGCAATCAGCGCAGGATCTGCGGGCAGGCCTTTGGCGCGCTGCCTGAGGGATTCGTCAAGATCGGCGCGGACGGCGGCGTGAACGCCTCCCTTCGCATAGGCCCTTGCCGCGGCTTCCGCGAGAGAGAGCATCTGGGGGTTGTTGAAGAGCGTCGCACCCTTCTTCGATTCGGCGAGCCAGCACTCATACCGGCCCATCTGAAAACAGGTGCTGGCGAGCGTGAGGTGGGCCACGGCAAAATTGGGGTCCATATCGATGTCCTTCTGCATCTCGGCGAAGGCCTGGTCGTACATGCGGGCCGCCCGAAGATTGTAGCCGAGAGCTTCGTGGTATTTCAGATTCAAAGGCTCCAGCTCGATCGCGCGGCGAGACTCGGCGATGGCCTCCTGATAGCGGCCCTCCTGGCCAAGAAAAACCCCATACCAGTGGTGTGCGTTGGAGAGATTGGGATTCAGTTCGAGTGTTTTTTGAAATTCGCGCTCGGCGGAGGGCGGATCCCCACTGTCCATGTAAAGCGAGGACATGGCGAGATGGGCTTCCGCCAATTGCGGGGCGAGAGCCAAGGCTTTTTCGGCAGCCTCCTTCTCATGCGGCAGAGTCTCCCTCAGGGGCACAGACGCATAGTCCTTGGCGAGGTACCAATAGTCCGCGAGGCCGACGTAGGCCATAGCGTAGCTGGGATCCTTAGCGATGGCCTGGGTGAAGAGGTCACGGGATTTATTCAGGGTCTCCGCCGTGCGCTTCTCCCAGTAATAGCGGCCCTGGAGATAGAGCTGGTAGGCCTCGGGGTTGGCCGTGCCGCCGAGGGAGGCGGCAGGTGCGGGCTGCTTCCCTGTTGACGTGGAGAGTTTTTCGCTCAGGCGGCTGGAAACTTCGTTGGAAATTTCGCTCTGGACGGAAAGGAGATCGGACATCTTGCGGTCGTACTGATGGCTCCAGAGATTGCGGTTGTTGCGCGCGTCGGTGAGCTCGACGGCGATGATGAGCGAATCGCCGCGGGAGGTGACGCGCCCGGTGACCACGGCGGCGACGTTCAGGTCTTTGGCGACGAGCTGCGTATCGGGATCCTTGCCCTTGTAGCGCATGACGGAACTGCGCGGGCGCACCGCAAGATCGGGAATCTGAGAAAGCGTGCCGATGAGATTTTCGGTGAGACCGTCGGTGAGGTATTCGGAGTTCGGGTCGGCGGTGACGTTGACGAAGGGGAGCACAGCGACGGAATCGATTTTCGATGGGGCGCGATGTGAGTTAAGAGCGAACCAGGCGCCAGCGGCCAGAACCACGAGCAAAAGAGCAGCGCCAATCAAGATGGGGAGACGACGCCCGGGCTTCGCGGCCGCGGCCTCGGCAGGAATCGGCTGGACCGCGGTTTTGCCGGTCTCGCTTTCGCGCTTGAGCCGCTTGAGGTCGGCGCGCATGTCGGCGGCGTGCTGGTAGCGGGT
>DASPSB010000340.1:0-3692 GCA_035624135.1 Candidatus Acidiferrales bacterium
CCAGTCGTCGTATTCGCGTTCATGTTAGCGTTGGCAGTGCAAATCACCTGCCCGGTTCCGCCCGCTCCCGGGACCGTCCCGCACGTCCACCCGGCCGGAGGCGTCATCGAAACGAACGTCGTGTTCGGAGGTGTCTGCTGATAGAGCGCCGCGCCGACTGCGGCGCTGGGACCGTTGTTCGTCACCGTCTCCGTATACGTGATGTTCGCTCCGGGTGCGACCGCGGCAGGCGACGCGACCTGGGTCATCGAGAGATCGGCCGTAGCAATCGTCACAGTGGCTGTCGCGGTGACAGTCCCTGTGTTCGCGCCTTTTGCGCTCACCGTATCCGTAATCACAGTTCCGTTCGCGGTCCCCGTATTCACCGCGACGACGAGCGTGAAAGTCGTCGTATTGCCGGTGGTGTAGTTCGCCGTGTCCGTGCACGTAACGGTTCCCGCGTTGTTCGCGCACGTCCAGGTTCCGTGCCCCGTGTAACTGATATTCTCGAACGTCGTGTTTGCCGGGACCGTTTGCGTGACGGTGCTGTTTGCCGTGACGGTGCGTCCGCTGTTATTGGTGAGAACTTGCGTGTACGTGATCGGCTGGCCCGGCCCAACTGTGGCGGCGATGGCGGTATTGGTGATCGTGTATGCCTGCCCCGCAGATGAAGGCGAGTGTGCCAGGAACGCAAAAAGCAAGAAAATCAGCGGACCGAGCGCTCGGCGAAACGCAGGCAATCGTATCTGCGCCGCACGCAACGCCCGATGCACGAGCGTCCGCAAGGCGTGAACGGCGCTTGTGCCGAACCCCGAAAGCGAAATTCGCGTTCCGTTGCGCTCGATTGCAACTGCTTTTCCGAGAATCGCAAGCGGCGCCGGGTCTTCCTCTTGTCCCGCATCGCCGCGCGTGACGACCGTATCCGCCTCCTCATCGCAGGTGACCACGCGGTGCAGCACGAATCCATCCTCGGTGCGGGTCAGCGCAATGACTCCGCGCTGCAGCTTCTCGCCAAGCAGGGGCGCGATTTCCACCAGGTCGCCGTCTAGAAGATTAGGCTGCATGCTCTTCCCGTGGGCCGGAAAGCGCACGGGAAGGCCGTCCCCGAGGAGCATTTCACAAAGCGGCGCGAACTTCCTCGAGTCGCGAACGGGCTGTGGATCACGCGGAGGCACGGCGGATGGCCTCCACGGCGCTCCTGTCTGGCAGGAAGCGGAAAACAAAGCAGGGGGTCTCCACCGCCACGCGGTCGAGAAACTCGAGCGTGAACCGCAGCCCGCGCGGCGAATAGTGCGGCACAAAACTCCTCGCCAGCAGCTCCGCCGCCGCGCGCCCGCGCGAAACGGGAGAGAGTTCCGTTTTGTGCGAGTGCTCGAGCAGATACATTCGCGACAGCGGAGCGCTGCACGGCGACGCTATCCCCGCGTCCCCGTGCCAAGGAGTTCCGTACATCCAAACCCGCCCTTCGCGCAGGCGAAGGACGATCCGGTCGTCACTCAAGATTTCGGCGTTCGACTGCGCTTTCCAGAGCCGCGCAGTCGTGCTCTTCCCCGCCCCGGAATGGCCGAGAAACAGGTGCCCGCGCCCCTCTTCGTCGACGATCCCCACCGCGTGGACTTCGACGCCTTCGCCGCACGCCAGCCGGTGGATCATCAGCAATTCGTCCAGCGGATATTCGAGCGGATACACCGGAAGTTTGGCGTCGAAATACGGCCGAAGGAGGACCAGTTCTCCGCGCGTGAACTCGCGATCGAACCACGCAGCCTTGTAAGGCCCAGCGCCGAGGTGCGGCGTGGAAAAGTAAAATCGATATCCGTCTGCTTCCTCGAATACCGACCACAACCCGCCGGAGTCAAACAGCGGCGCACAAGTGGGCAGCCTCAGGCTGTCCGTCCAATCGACGGCGATTTCCACGCCGTCCCGTCTCGGCGGGGTAGTGAACGATTGCAGTCCCGCCTCGAGCGCGAGGCGCATGTTGCCGCCACTCGACAAATTGAAGCAGGTCTCAGCGACGCGGAAAGCGAACCTCCGCTCCGCGCGCCGCGCCAAGCTGCCGCGCACGCCTAGCAAACCCATGTTCGCTCGCGAAATTGACATTCGCTCGTCCCCAGCTTCACGACCCAGCCGTTCTGCAGAAAAGCGCTACACACGAACTGTTGCCCGGTCCCGCCACCCCCGGAATCTTGCAGTGCCCGAGCACCGCCTCATCCGGACGCAGACTTACGCGCACGATTTTCGGAGCCTCGTAAGGCTTCCGCTCCTTGTTGTCGGGAGAATTCTCGTCCGCGTGGTCCATCTGGCTCATCCGTGGCTCACGTCCTGGTCGCGGCGCACGACCCACAGCCTCCGCTCCCGCACGTGCCGGCCGGCTGCAACACATTCAGCAGCGGCGCAGGAGTCTCGAGGCTCGCCATGGGCTGCGCCTCGGCCATTCGCTTCTGAATCCGTTTTCCCGCGGCCACCAAATCCTGGTGCTTCTCGCCGCCGTTGCAGCATCGGCAGTCGCCGTGCTCCGGCACGTCGTAGCCAAGCGCATAGGCGCGGAGGTGCGCGACCTGGCAGAGAAAATCGACCGGCGATTCAGGATCACCGTTCTCGAGCTCGCCATTCGCCGGGCACATGCCGCAAATCGACTTGATCTGGCACCGGTCACAAATCGTGGGCCGCGTCCGAGGCTGGTTCCTGATCTCGAGCAGCCGGCCTTCCCATCCCTCTCGAAAGCCTTTCGAGCGGATGCTGTAGTCCTGCTGGTGAGAGATCACGCAGATGCTCATGTTTCCCGTGGGGTCGATCGCGCAACCGTTCATCCCACCGCCGCAGAAGTAGCGGTGATTGTCATCGGGCGTCGGCACGATGGATGCGCCGAGTTCACGGTCCAGGAGCTTTCCGTACTCCTCGGCGCGCGTCACCTCGCGGAAGTCCAGCGCCACCGCGTCTTCCGGCGATAGCCGCACCGCGAGCGGACTCCGCGAGCAATCGATCCGCGGATTAACCAGAGGATCGAACTTGAATTCGACGTGAAACTCCTCCTCCGCCATCCGCTTCATCTCGTACACTTCGTGCACGTTGATCGTGGTCGGGACGGTTTTAAGCTTCAGCGGCAGGTTTCGCTCCGCGAGCAGGCGAATTCCCCGCATACAGCGATCGTAGGAGCCCGGCACGCGCGTGAGCGCCTCATAGGTTTCTCGGGTCGCACCGTAGAGCGTGATTTCGATCCCGAAGGGGCGCCATTCCACCAGGTGGTCGGCAATCCGAGGCGTTATCAGCGTGCCGTTGGTAAACAGCGTGACCAGAAATCCGCGCTTCTTCGCCTCGGTATAAATCTCAAGGAAGTCCTTGCGACCGAATATCTCGCCGCCCGTGTAAAGGATCCAAAGCGTGCCCGCTTCGACCAATTCGTCGAGCAGGCGGCAATGCTCTTCGAGGGTCATTTCTTGCCCCCGAGCCGCGGAATCGCCCATGGGGAGGTTGTTGTAGCAATGGAGGCACTCGAGCGGGCACCTCCGCGTCACCTCGATCGACACTTCGACCGGTGCGCGTCGCCCGAAGTGGCGTTCATGGATCGCGCGGCTGAACGCCGAATAAGTTGCGTCGTTCATCCCAAGCCCACGGCTGCCCTAGCCATGGCCGTGCTCCCCTTGTTACCGCTCCGTCACTTCGATCAGGCCCGCTTGCTTCAGCTCCTCGATGAATTTCTCGGTATCGGCAACCGC
>DASPSB010000349.1:0-2047 GCA_035624135.1 Candidatus Acidiferrales bacterium
GCCCGGCGAATACGACCTGGCAGGATTTATTCTCGGCGCCGTCGAGCGCGATCGCATCCTCAACGGCTCCGCAGTGCGCGCCGGAGACGTGCTCCTCGCCCTTCCCTCGAGCGGCCTGCACACCAACGGCTATTCGCTCGCACGCAAACTCGTCTTCGAAGTCGCTCGGCTGAAGATGGATACCTACGTGGCGGAACTCCAGAACAAAGTGGGTGCGGAGCTGCTTTGCCCCCACCGCTGCTATCTGTCCGCCCTGCGCGAACTCCTCCGGCGCGGCTGGCTCTCCGCCCTCGCCCACATCACCGGGGGCGGAATCACCGGCAACCTGCCGCGCGTGCTCCCGCGCAACGTCCAGGCGCGCGTCGAGCTGGGCTCATGGCCCGTTCTGCCGGTTTTCCGCTGGCTCGCCCATCTGGGGGAAATCGACCAGGCGGAAATGCTGCACACCTTCAATCTGGGCGTGGGAATGATTCTGGTTGTGCCGCCGAAAAATTTGCGCCTGGTGGAAGCCTATCTGAAGCGCCGCCGCGAAAAGTTCTTCGCTATCGGCCGGATCGAGCCGGGGAAACCTGGCGTCGTCTACTCCGGCCAGTTGCCTCTCTAACAGCGCTTCGCGCCGTCATCCTGAATTCTCGCGTCCTCCCGCCTTGGCCGACCGCGTGATCACGCTCAATCCGCTGCGCTCGTCCTTTGCCGCGGGATCGGAAGCTGGTTCCGCTGGTGATGCAACGCTTCGCTCCTGGAGTCTCGCTGCCACGATCCGCAGGCTCTCAATCAGCGCCTGCAACTCGTCCAGCCGCCGCCGCAAGGAAGTCTCCAATGCATGCTCCACCTGCTCCGCCTCGCGCCTCCGCCGCGTCAGATCCCCCGTCATCTTTTCGCTGAGCGTCGCCAGCTGCTGCTGTACGTACCGCTCCGTCTCGCGCAGCAGCCGCTCTTCCCGCCGCGCCAATCGCCGCATCTCGTTCCGCATCAGCCACAGGCACACACCCAGCGCCAGCGCGCTGGCAAGCAGCAATGCCGGCATCAGTTCGGATGGCGAATAAAGAAATTCCAGCATCGCGCCTCCCCCGGCGCGAATCTCCCCCCAAGGCAGGCCCAACTGTAACGCAGGGCGTGGCGTGCGGCGCTTTTTTCCTACTCGGTTTCCTCCGCGTAGGCCGGACGCTTCGCTGGCGCCCGCCGCGGCAATTCCCGCGCCAGCTTCCGCAGCCAGCGCAGCTCCGTTTGAAATTGGGCGATGGTCAGGCTCACCGCCCACACCGCTTCGTGATAGGGATGCCCGACTTCATCGAAGATCGACCGCAGCACTTCCTGCTCGCGCGACAGTTCCGCACCCACAAACCGCTCCCGCCGCTGCACCTGCCGCATCACCACCCGCGGGCTGGCCTGCCAAGAAAGCGCCAGCCAGGTGATGAACGCCGGGCGCTCGCGGCCCCTCGTCCACGAATCGCGTTCGAGCGCACCCGCCAGCGCGCGCCGGCCGCTCTCCGTGGTCTCGAAGACGTGCCGGTCCGGGCCTGCTCGCAGCCTGCCCGCCGTGGCGGGCGGCGGGCCCGCCGCGGGCTCGCCGGGTTCCACGGCGCGAAGCAAACGCCGGCGCGCCAGCTTTTCGAGCGAGTAGTACACCTGCGGCCGGGAAATCCCCGCCCAGTCGCGCACCTCGCGCCGCTCGAGCTCTTCGTTCGCCTGATAGCCGTGCATCGGTTTTTCCGCCAGCAGACTGAGCAGAACGAGGTCCGGAATGGTCAGTGCGCGCTCGCGCCGGCTCCTGCTCCGCAGTGGCGCAGGCTTCAGCCTGCGCGCCTTTCTCTCGCCACGGTCGGAAGCTTCGGCGCGTGCACTCCCGCGATCTGCCGCGCTGTGGTCGTAGGGGTACGACATTGTCCTGCCCCTATTTCTCCGCCCGTTTGACTCGATGACTGCCTTCTGCGGCCTTGCGTTTCCGGCTCCAATACCACCACTGGCGCTGGGCTGCGGGCAGCCTCGGGTTGCGCGCCTGCGCCACGGCTGCGCGGAACGTATCGAAAACGCACAGGTCCTGCGC
>DASPSB010000397.1:0-12464 GCA_035624135.1 Candidatus Acidiferrales bacterium
TGGCATGTGTTGAAGCCGTACCAGAAGCAGCGGCTAACGGCATTTTTCAGGCCGGAGGAGACGTCGCAAACCTCCGGCTATCAGACGCAGCAGTCGAAGATCGCCGTGGGTTCGGGAGGGATCCGCGGGAGGGGCTTCGGCCAGGGAACCCAGAACCAGCTGGGCTTTGTGCCCGTACGCTGGGCGGATTTCATCCTGGCGGGGCTTGCAGAGGAACAGGGTTTTGTAGGGGTTTTAGTGGTTTTGCTCTTGTATTTGGGTCTGTTATTGCGGTTGGTGGGGACCGCGCAGCTCGCCGGCGACCGCGCCGGGATGTTTTTGGTCATGGGCGTGGCGGCGGTAATTGGTGTACACGTGCTGGTGAATGCCGCGATGGTGATCGGGTACATGCCCGTCACCGGCATACCGCTTCCGCTGATGAGTCATGGCGGCTCTTCCATCCTCTTTGTGTTTCTGGCATTGGGCCTGGTGATGAACGTGCGTCTGCGCCGTTTCGTCAACTGAGCCCGCAGTGAATCCGATTTCCGAACAGCAGTGAGTCCGGCGCCCCCAGAGGTCCGGCGAAGGCAGGAACGATTGACCGCAATCATACACGCGGAAAACACGCGGCCCCAGGCGGGGCCGAGCGTGTTGACCTGCCTCGACGTCTCGATGCACGCGGTCCCGCGGTTGCGGGATGCGCAGGGTCCGGCCGCCGGCTCGCCGAGGAGTTTTCATGTCGAAGGAACTGGTTATCTCCACGAGCCCCCACGAGACGCGGGTGGCGATTCTCGAAAAGGGCAACCTCGTTGAAATTTACGTCGAGCGCGAAAAAGAATACGCACTAGTCGGAAGCATCTACAAAGGCCGCGTGACGCGCGTGCTGCCCGGCATGCAGTCGGCCTTCGTGGATATCGGCCTCGATACCGACGCCTTTCTCTACGTCAGCGACGTCCTCGAAGAAATCGAGGGCTACGACCAGATCGTATCCACCGTCGAGGAAAAGGTTGCCAAAATGGAAGAGCAAGGCGGCCAGGTGTTCTCGGGCGCCGGCGAGCAGGCCAGCGCCGAGCCGCCGGAGGTTACCGGGCCGGAAGAGCCAGGCCCGCCAATGGTGGAGGACGAGCTGCAGCCTCCGCAGCTTCAACAGCCTCCCCAGCCGCCGTCGAATTATCGCCAGGACAGCTATCGCGGTCCGGGCAATCGCGAAGGCGGATACCGTGGCGGCGGTGGCCAGGGTTATCGCCAGGGTGGACGTCCGGGCGGCGATCGAGGCGGCTATGGCCGCGGGCCGCGGCAGGGCGGGCGCGGAGGGCGCGGACGTTTCCGCGGGCGCGGGCCCGGGGGCCGGCGCGAGGATGATCGCCGCTCGCTGCCCAGCTCGAAATACGTAAGCCCAGGCGGCCAGCCGCGCGATTTTGGCGGTCAGGGCCGCGGCTACGGCGGCCCGCGTTACGAACCGCCGCGCGAGCCTGCTGAGATTTCCGCTGATTACGAGCCGATCATTCTTCCGGGTGAGTCGCTCGCAAAGTACAAGAACCGCGCTCCGGGCAGTTCCGGCCTGGCCGGCCCACTGGCCGCCGGAGCGATTCCAGCAGCCGCCGAACCTGCGCCTCCGATGGAAGCGCCGCTGGTGGAAGAGCCCGGCGACAACGTGGGAAATATCGCTGAGCCGCTTCCGGAGCGCCCCGCCGCGGAAGCCGCGGAAGAATCGTTTTCCGCGCCGGCGCAGGAATCTCCTCGTGAGGAGTTCTCCGCGCTGCCGGTGGAAGAGGAAGAGCTCGCCGACCAGCCGGAAGACGCGCCGGAGGAAGAAGCCGCGGCCGAGTTTGGCGGCGCCCACGAAACGCACGAAGCAAGCGACGCTCCGGGCGGCCCAGCGCACGAGGAGAACGGCAAGGAATCACTTTCTGAGGCGGAAGCTGCCTCCGTCCTGGAGGCTGCGGAGGAAGAAGCCCAGGACGCCGCGCTCGCAGCGGAGCCGGAATCGCAGGGTGCCGGCGCCTATCCCGGGTCGGCGGCCGAGCCGGAGCCCGGGTCCGAAGATCAGACCGACCGCGAAATCCGCGAAGGCATCCTGGAAGAAGCGGCTCGCAGCGAAACGATCGAGCCCGAACAGCCCGGACAATATGACGAGCGCTCTGCGCGCGTGTACACCGATTCGCACCAGCGCTTCAATCGTCCAGAACCCTATCGCCGCGGCGGCGAGCGTGGCCGTCCGTTCCGCGGTGGACGTCCGCATGGGCGCCGTGAGTTCCAGCCGCAGCGCAAGCAGCAGTCCATATCCGAGTTGCTGAAGGCGGGCCAGGAAGTCATCGTCCAAATCGCCAAGGAACCGCTGGGCAAAAAGGGCGCGCGCATTACCAGCCACGTGGCCTTGCCCGGCCGCTTCCTGGTGTATATGCCTACGCTGCAGCATGTGGGCGTCTCGCGGAAGATCAGTTCCGGCGAAGCGCGAGCGCGCCTGCGCCACCTGGTCACCGAATACAACACCAAATTCCCGGGCGGATTCATCGTCCGCACCGCCGCGGAAACGGCCAGCGAAGAAGAAGTGCGCGCCGATATCGAGTACCTGGGGAAGACCTGGCAGGAAATCCGCTCGCGCTCCGAACAGCGTCGCGCTCCCTCGCTCCTGCACCGCGACCTGAATCTGGTGGAGCGCGTCCTGCGCGATTACTTCAGCCCGGATTTCACCGCCATCTGGGTGGACAATCAGGAAGAGTATGCGCGCGTGGCGGAGTTCATCGGCCGGTTCCAGCCGGAGCTGGTGAGCCGCGTGAAGCTCTACACCAAGGAAGCGCCGATTTTCGAGGAGTTTGGCATCCAGCAGGAAGTCGACAAGGCCCTGCGGCCGAAAGTGTGGCTCAAGTCGGGCGGCTACATCGTGATCAACCACACGGAAGCGCTCGTGGCCATCGACGTGAACACCGGCAAGTTCGTCGGCAAGGGCTCGACGCGGCTGGAAGACACGATCGTCAAAACCAATGTGGAGGCCTGCAAGGAAATTGTCCGCCAGATCCGCCTGCGCGACCTGGGCGGCATCATCGTGGTGGACTTTATCGACATGGAGGAGCGGCGCAACCGCGCAAAAGTGATGCAGGCACTCGAGGAAGCGCTGCGGGACGACCGCGCGCCTTCCAAGGTGCTGGGCTTCAACGAATTCGGCCTGGTGAATATCACGCGCAAGCGCACCAAGCAGGCGCTCGAACGCGTGCTCTGCCAGCCGTGCATTTACTGCAGCGGCTCAGGAATGGTCAAGAGCATCCATACGATCTGCTACGAGGCCCAGGCGGAAGCGCGCAAGATGGCGCCGGAACTGGACGGCCAGAGCCTGACGCTGCGCGTCCATCCGGAAATCGCCAAGGCGCTCAAGACGCGCGAGTCCGCGCTCGTCGAGGAACTCGAGCGCTGGACCAAAAAGAGCGTAATCATCCACGGAGATCCCGCGCTCCATTGGGAGCAGTACGACATTTACTAGACGAGCGTGCGATCCGGCGGACGCGGTCAATCCCCGGCGGCGCCTGTGCTTGCGGGAGAGGGGATTGCGCCCGGCCGCAGTTCTTCCATGGATTTGTAGTATTGCGCGGCGAAGAAAACCACCAGCGCGATCTGAATCGCCAATCCAACAATCCACGGACCGGGGAGAAGGGACCATTGCGTGAGTTCCGACGTGCCCGCGGTGGCCAGTCCCCAGGGCGAAACGATGGCCATGAAGGCCGTGTGCACCTGTCTGCTGAACCGCGCCATCGCCAGCAGAATCCCTCCGCAGAAGTAGAACACCCAGAGGAGCACGATCCCCGTCATCAGCGGACGTTTTGACCGGCGCAGGTTGATCCACTGCAGGAAGCAAAGGTCGCGCAGCATCGTAGCCAGCAACAGCACGCATACAAATGCTGCGAAGCGCGTGTCCAGATCGTTCCTCAACACGCCACTCCAGACGAACCGCGCCAGAAACAACACCGCGGCGCACGCCGCTCCTGCCAGTATGTACGCCGCGGGCCACGCGGTATCCTGCCACTCGAAGCCGCCCGCGCCGCGCTGGTGCGCCCGTCGGCGCGATTGCTCGCGATTGCGCAGCAACACCAGGCCCAGGCAGTAGAGCAGAGTCAGATTTACAACCAGGAAAAAGCTGAACGTGGTTGAAAGCGATTGTTCGAAGGAAGCGGCGGAATAGGCGGTCGGACTGATCACATCGGGCGCTGGCCGGTGCAGCAAATAAAAACCGACGAGGATAACGTTGAGATACGCGATTAGCCCGACGCCCTGCGCTGGAGAGAACAGCTCCATGAGCGCAGGATCCCGCTTCAGATTTCGCGCGAGCGGAAGCAGGCACCACGCCGCAAAGGTAAGGTAGAGCACCAGAAGCACGGGCACGTGATGCACGGGGACGCCGAAGAACACATCCGTCCACGCCGTCTTCGAAAGCAGGCGCGCGGAGCCGGCAGGCGCCCCGCCCTCGACATCCCATGTGCCGTCGAGCGCGAATTCCACTGCGGCGCGTGGTCCTAGCGGCCCGAGATCCAGAAAAAGCCGCCCAGACTGCGGCATCATGGCACCCAGCAGAAAAATGAGCACTAGGCCAGTGCCGACAATGCCAGCAAATCCTCCAGATGACTTTGCGCTGCACATCGAGTAGAGCAGGGTGGCGCAGTGGACCGCGATGGCTCCCGTGAATAAAATCAGATACGCGATGACGAGCCGTCCGATGGGAATCCCCGCTGCAGCGTCGCCCACCAGCGCGGCAGGGAACATGCAGATCGTGGCGAAATACGAGATGGCTGGCGCGCCGAACAGTTTCCCGAGCGCCAGTTCGAGCGAAGTGAGCTGTGTGACTCGTTGGAAATCAAACGTGTTCTGCTCGCGTTCCTGCGAAATCGCGCGGCTGCACGCGACCCCGCCCCCGAGAAAAAGCGTCAGGATCTGCGCATAGAGGGTAGTGACGAGAAACGATCTCCCCCAGCCGTTGCTGTTCGTCTGGTACATCGAGTAGCCGACCACCAGCGAGAGCGCCCCGACGATCGAGGCCACCAGCACGAGCCGCCGCGGCCGCAGTTGCGCACGGCAGTTGCGGATAAATTCAGGATTCTCCCAGAGCGGAATCACATCGTCTCCCCGCTCGAGAGCCGCGAATAGAGCGCCTCGAGATTCTCCGACGCGTCCTGCACGCCGCACACCGGCGCTCCCGCGGCGATGAGCTGGCTGGTCAGTTCCGCAGTGCGTGCATCATCGCCGGCCAGAACGAACTCCGCGCTCGTCGCGTCCGCCTTCACTTCGCTTACGCCCGGCTGCGCGGCGAGCCATTCACCCAGCGCGAATCCCGCCGCGGCCAGCCGTACTCTGATGCGCCGCCCCGTGCGCGCCTCCTGCATCACCGTGGTCAGCGGCCCGCAGCGCAGCAGCAAGCCCTTTTCGAGAATCGCCACCGACGTGCAAATCTCTTCCACATCGGAGAGGATGTGCGTGGTGATGAAGAGCGTCGCGCCGGCGCGGTTCAGTCCCACCAGCAATTGCTTCAGCTCGTGCCGCGCTTTCGGGTCCAGGCCCGAGGTCGGCTCGTCCAGCACCAACACCGGGGGCGAATGCAGGATGGCCCGCGCGATTCCCAGCCGCTGCTTCATCCCCCGCGACAGCCCGGCGATAAACGAGTCGCGCTTCGCTTCCAGGCCCACCGCGCGGATCACGTCGTCCACGCGACCGGGAATCACCGCCTCGGCCATTTTGTATGCGTGCGCGAAGTGGTCCAGGTACTCCCAGACCGTCAAGTCGTCGTACACGGAGAAGAAATCGGCCACGTAGCCCAGGTGGCGCTGCGCCTCTTCTGGCTTGCGTTCCACGTCCACGCCGTGTACGGTCACGCGCCCCGCTGTGGGCGCCAGCAGGCCGCAGATCATCTTCAGCGTGGTCGTTTTTCCGGCGCCATTCGGCCCGATCAGCCCGAAGATCTCCCCGCGCGGCACCGTCAGGTCGATGGCGTTCGCGGCCACCAGCTTCCCGGCTTTGCCTCCGGGCATGTCGTATTCTTTGGTCAGATGTTCGAGGTGAATCATCGTGGTTCGAATCATTTTATGTTACGAGATTCGGGCCGGTCGAGTTCCCTAATTGCTCCCTGCTTCGGGCGTTGCACTCCTCTAACCCGCGTGCTAGCTTTCCGCCCCTTTGCCGGCCCGCCTACGTCTCCTGTGGCGAGCGCGCGGGCCGAGGTTGACTCAGCATGGCGGGCCGTGATTAGCTCAGGCGCGCATTCCGGCACGAATTCCAAAATTCCGCTGGACTCTGGAGGATTCCATGGCCGTCGCACGCGTCACCAAAATCACGGCAGCATCGTCGAAGGGCTTTAGGGAAGCGGTGGAAGAGGGGGTGCACCGCGCCGCCAAGACCCTGCGCGGCATTACTGGCTTCGAGGTGATCTCGCTGAAAGGCAAAGTCGAAAAAGGCAAAGTTGCCGAGTACCGCGCCACGATGGAGGTCACCTTCATTCTCGATTAGTTGCGCTCCGCTGCGCGCGCCTGGTCGGCGGTACGCAAGCGCTCTGGTGTAAGGTACGACACGGGGAGGGGCGCCGCCCCTCCAACGCACGACAATGGAAGCCATCTTCTTTGCCGGCCTGGTGGTCGTCCCGGCCGCGCTCCTCTTCGTGGGCGTTCAAATGGCCTTTGTGATTCCCAATGCCAGTCCCGACTGGCCTCAGACGGAAGGCAAGATTGAAAGCGTGTCCAGATTCACAAGGGGCACGTCAGAAGATAAATCGTTCGGCGCGGAAGTGATCTTTTCCTATTCGGTGGATGGGCGCGACTTCCAGGGAAAGCATCAGCAGAGTAGCCCAAACCAGCATTGGATGGAAAAGTGGATCAGCCAGTATCCAGTAGGAAAGGGCGTGACCGTTCACTATCATCCCGAGAAGCCGGACCGGGGCGTGTTCGAGCCGCGTTACCGCCATCCCAAAGCGTTCCTGATTCTCTGGTCGGGGGCGATTCTCGCGTGCGCGGAGCTGGTGATGTACGGGCCGGCCTTCTTGCAGGTCTTCAAGGAAACTTACCATTGGTAGGCGAGGTTGCCATGAAAAGACATCTGATTCCCATAGTTTTCGTTTTCGCCCTGGCGGCGGTCACCGCCTCCGCGCAGGACCCCGCACTGAAAAGTCAGGTGGAGTCCGTCTTTCCCGACGCGCGCGCCCTCTACCTGGACCTCCACCAGCATCCCGAGCTCTCCTCGCACGAGACGCGCACTGCGGCGCTGCTGGCGGAACGCCTGCGCGCCCTCGGCTACGACGTCACCGACCACGTCGGCGGCACCGGCGTCGTGGCCATCCTGAAGAATGGCCCGGGCCCCACCGTCATGCTGCGTACCGAACTCGATGCGCTTCCCGTGGAAGAAAAAACCGGTCTGCCCTACGCGAGCAAAGTGCGCACCAAGAACGATGCCGGCGTGGACGTTGCCGTGATGCACGCCTGCGGCCACGATTTGCACATGTCGTCGCTGTGGGCCGCGGCCGCCATCCTCTCGCGCACCAAAGACACCTGGCACGGCACGCTCATTCTGATTGCCCAGCCCGCGGAAGAAACCATCAGCGGCGCGCGGGCCATGGTCGCCGACGGTTTGTTCACTCGTTTTCCCAAGCCCGATGTGGGCGTGGCCATGCACGACACCAACGCGCTGCCCGTCGGCCAGGCCGGAGTGGCTCCCGAATTCGCGCTCAGCAATGCCGACTCCATCCGCATCACCGTGTATGGCAAGGGCGGCCACGGCGCCGCGCCGGAAGCGACGGTAGACCCCATCGTCATCGGCGCCAGCATCGTCATGCGCCTGCAGACCATCGTTTCGCGCGAAGTCCACCCCGGCGACGCCGCGGTCATCACCGTCGGATACTTCCAGGCCGGAACGAAGAACAACATCATCCCCGACCAGGCCGTCATGGCGCTCACCGTGCGCTCCTTTAAGCCCGAGGTCCGCAAGCACCTCCTCGAAGCCATCGAGCGCATCGCCAAGGGCGAAGCGGAAGCCGGCGGCGCCGACAAAATGCCGCTGATCGAGCGCTACGAATCCACTTCTGCGGTCTACAACGATCCCGTCCTCGCGCGCCATTTGCTGCCTGTGCTCGAATCCGCTCTCGGCATGGGCAACGCGAAAATCCAGCCGCCCTGGCCGGTTTCCGAAGACTATTCCGTGTACATCGAGCAGGGAGTTCCTTCCTTCTTCTTCACCCTCGGCGTGGCCGACCCGGAGAAGTGGACCAAAGCGCAGGCCGGCGGCGAAAGGCTGCCCTCGAACCACTCGCCGTTCTTCGCCCCGGTCTTAGACCCCAGCCTTCGCGCCGGCATCGCCGCCGAGGTCGCCGTTCTCCGGGATCTGCTGCGAGGGACGCCCGCGGATATCGCGAAAATCACCGAGCACAAAAGCGGCGAGTGATCCCTAGCGCGGAGCCTTCCGAAACGTGGGGGCGCTGCGGCTGTTCTCAAGCTCGAGGATTGGAAGTTATAATCCTCGCGACTCAGGTAAGCCCGGGAGTGGGCCATGCGGATTCTTGCTCGGTTCGCGATCCTTGCGCTGATTCTCGCAGCCTCGGCAGTCGCTTTTGCGGACGGGTGCAGCGAGGCCCGTGCCTCCGTCGAAGTGCAATCGGAAGACGCCGATTACACCTACTACGTCGTGTCCACTACCGTCTCGCCAGACGCCGCGGCCAAGCGGGCGAAGGCCGAGCGCGTGACCGTTCTGATTGACGCCCGCATTGCCGCAGAAGGCGTGGACAGGGACGGCGCGCCCTATCGCGAGGAAGTGCCGCTCCACTTCCGGCTCGCGGGCGTCCGCTACGGCAGCTACTCGCGCACGGTGAAAGGAGACATCCGCGGCCCTCGCGTCAATCGCCGCATCCTGGGCATCACCATTCAGCGTGTGGCCTGCGACTGCCAGGACCCATCCGACGAATCCGAAGACAGCACGGTCGATTAGCGGCCCTCTTTGATCCCCGTCCCTGCCGCCCGGTAGACAATGCGCCCGTCAAAAATCGTCATCTCGCACTTCATCCCTTTGATCGCGCTCGTCGGCACGCTGTAGAAGTCGCGGTCCCACACGGCGATGTCCGCCATCTTCCCAGCCTCGATTGAGCCGATCTTGTCTTCCAGGAACAACTGGTGCGCCGCCCATATCGTGTAGGAACGCAGCGCCGTGTGCACATCCACGGCCTCCGCCGTTCCAAACGGATGCGCCCCGTACACGCCCTTCAGCGTCTCCCGCGCGATCGAAGCCCAGATTCCGTATCGCGCCGGGTACGGCGTCACGTTGAAATCCGAGCCCCCGCCCCACACGATACCCTTCGCTAGGTAGGTCTTGAACGGATTGAGCCGCGCTGCCCGCTCCGGCCCGAAAGTCCCCGCATAGGTATCGCCGATCCACCACATAAATGGCGCCTGCGGCTCCGGGTATCCCGCATCATATTGCTGCTGGAGCGCGACCATCGTTTCGAGCGCGTGGTCAGTGGGAATGTTGGAGTGAATGATGCTGTGCCGCAGCCCTTTCGTCGGCGTTTCGTGAAGCACTTCCGCGTACGTGTCCACCACCCAATCAATCGCGCGGTCACCCACCGCATGCGTTCCCACGTGCAGTCCCGCCTGGTGGAACATGCGCACCATCTGCCTGTAGATTGCCGGATCGACCGCCGGATACCCGCGATTGCCCGTGTCCGTGTCCCTCGAGTTCTTATTCCAGTCCTTGTACACCCACGCCGTGCGCCCGCCCCCGCTTCCGTCCATGTACATCTTCACGCCGCCGGAGAGCAGTTTGCCGTCGCCCAGCGAATGCGGCGGAATGGGCAGCGCGCTGAGCCGCGTAATGATCTTCTCCGCCGATTCGATCGTCTTTCCCCCGTACCACAGCACGAACACGCGTACGTCCAGCTTGCCTTCATCCAGCAAATGCTTGTATGCGTCCCACTCCAGCGGCGAAATGGAAGGGTCTTTCACCGCCGTCATCCCTTCCCGGTGAAACCCCTCAATCATGTGCAGCGCGCCGTCGCGCATTTGCTCTGGAGTGGTGGGAGGAATCAGGTTGGTCACCAGCTCCATCGCAGTTTCCTTCAGCACTCCGGTGGGCTGACCCTGCGCGTCGCGGTCAATCGTGCCTTCGGGCGGGTTCTTAGTTTCCGCGGTCAGGTGCGCCAGCTTCATGGCGTAGCTGTTCGCCACGCCGTAATGGCCGGTGGTGTGCGTCAGCCACACTGGATTGTTCGGCGTCACGGCGTCCAGGTCCGATGCGCGCACGTAGCGCAGTTCCGCGAGCTTCCCTTCGTCCCAGCCACTGCCCAGCAGCCATTCGCCGGGCTTGAGCGTGGCCGCGCGCTCGCGCACCTTGTGCACCACGTCGTCTATGCGCGCCGCGTCGCTCAGGTTCACATCGTAGAGTTCGGTTTCCCCTCCGTCGGCAAAGTGGCAATGGCTGTCAATCAGTCCCGGCGTGGCCGTCCGCCCGCCGAGGTCAATCACCCGCGTGCCCTTGCCGATCAGCAGCGCGATATCGCGGTCCGCGCCCGCCGCCACGATCTTGTTTCCATGAATCGCCACCGCTTCCGCAATCGAGTCCTTCGCGTCTACCGTGATGATTTTGCCGTGCAGCAGCACGAGGTCGGCAGCTTCCGATCTCTGACGTGCACGATCCACCGTCGCGAGCGCGAGCGGCATAAACGCAAGCGATAGAGCTAGAACCCGTATTCTCATGCTCGCCCTTTTGGTTATCCGTTCCTTGCCGGACCGGCTTTATATTACGCCTCGCCCTCTGATAATGTTCTCCGGCCAATGCCTGAGTTCACCACCCTCATCCACGGTCTTTCCTTCAGCGAATGCCCGCGCTGGAGCGGCGGCCGGCTGTATGTTTCCGATTTCTACGCCCATCGCGTGCTCTCCGTGGCCCTGGACGGCACGGCGGAGACCGTCGCTCACGTACCCCAGCAGCCCTCCGGCCTCGGTTTCATGCCCGATGGCCGCCTGCTGATTGTCTCCATGCGCGACCGCAAGGTGCTGCGCCGCGAGCCCGATGGCTCGCTCGTCGTTCACGCCGATCTTTCGGCGCTGGCGCCCTGGCATTTGAACGACATGCTGGTGGATCGCGGCGGCCGCGCCTGGGTCGGCAACTTCGGTTTTGATCTCATGAGCGGCGTCCCGGCCTGCCCCACCGTGCTTCTTTGTGTCGAGCCCGATGGCGCAGCGCGAATCGCTGCCGACGGGCTCGGCTTTCCCAATGGCATGGTGCTGACGCCAGATGGCCACACGCTCATCGTCGCGGAAACCACGATGAGCCGGCTCAGCGCGTTTCCCCTCGCTGGAGGGAAGCTGGGGGAGCGCCGAACCTGGGCCGCCTTCGGCCCTCCACCATCATCAGCAGAATTCTCCGAGCGCGTGCGCCAGCTCACTGTCGCTCCCGATGGCATCTGCCTCGACGCGGAAGGCGCGGTCTGGGTGGCCGATGCGCTTCACGGCCGGCTCCTGCGCGTGGCCGAAGGCGGCCGCATCCTCGACGAGTTCACCGCCGGTGGGCTCGGCTTGTTTGCCTGCATGCTGGGCGGCCAGGATGGCCGCACATTGTTTGCCTGCGCCGCTCCTGATTATTTCGAGGCCGCACGCAAGGCCAATCCCCAGGCTTCGATCCTTATGACGCGCGTCGCAGTCCCTCACGCTGGCTTGCCGTAGGTGCGGCGTGTCGTTCCAAGGCCGCCTTGATTGACCATCCTCACCCTGATACGTAAACTGTGCCCCGCATGACCGACTCGCAATCTCTCATCGGCCAGACCATTTCCCACTACCGCATCCTCGAAAAGCTTGGAGGAGGCGGGATGGGAGTCGTCTACAAGGCGCAGGACACCCGGCTCGACCGCTTCGTCGCCCTCAAATTCCTGCCCGACGAGCTGGCACACGACCCCCAAGCGCTCGAGCGCTTTCGCCGCGAGGCCAAGGCCGCTTCCGCCCTGAACCATCCGAATATTTGCACCATCCACGACATCGGCGAGGAGAACGGCCGCGCATTCATCGCCATGGAATTCCTGGACGGGCAGACGCTCAAGCATCGCATCGCCGGCCGGCCTTTGGATGTGGAGTTGCTGCTCGGCTTGGGCATCGAGATTGCCGACGCGCTCGACGCTGCTCACGCCAAGGGCATCGTGCATCGCGATATCAAGCCCGCCAACATCTTCGTCACCGATCGCGGCCACGCCAAGATTTTAGATTTCGGCCTCGCCAAGCAAACCGCAACCGTCGTCTCCGCCGGCGAAACCCTCGGCGCCCAGTTGACCGCCGACGTGCGCGCCGAGCACCTCACCAGCCCCGGCACTGCCGTCGGCACCGTGGCGTATATGTATCCCGAGCAGGTGCGCGGCCAGCCGCTCGACGCCCGCACCGACCTTTTTTCCTTCGGCGCCGTGCTTTACGAAATGGCCACCGGCGCAGTGCCGTTCCGCGGCGATACCTCGGGCCTCATTACCGACGGCATCCTGAATCGGCCGC
>DASPSB010000407.1:0-7783 GCA_035624135.1 Candidatus Acidiferrales bacterium
GGTCCAGCCGCTGGGAGGGTTCGGCGAGTTGCGAATCGTGCTATCGCCAGCCACCCGTCGTCCCTCCTGTTCACGCCGGTTGGCCTCGCGCTGTTGGAGGGCGTTTAGCCGCGCTCCTCCCGGAACCGTGGGTAACGGATAGCGCCGCTGGCGGTAGAACCATTCCTCCCGCCGCCGCACATCGTCGCGCTCCTTTTTCCGCTCGCCGGAGGCCTTCTTCCCCTCCGTTTTTTCACCCACAGACTGCGCTTGGGCCGGCGCACCGGCTAGCCATCCAAGCGCCAGGAGGCTGGCGACAGCAAGAGGAAAGACCACCGAGTTCCGTTGTCTCATCGGATTTCCCTTGCCCCGAGGTCGTGCGCTAAGCGGCGGGGCAGCCGCCTCCCTGAACGGATTCGATAGTACGGGCTGGGTAGGAGAAGCAAAAGGTGGCGCAACGTGCTCCCTAGATCCTGCAAGTGCTCTCTGCGGCAAGCGCCAAATAAATTGAATTTCACCTAAGAAGGGTTAACCACACCGCATGAAAAACTAGCAATCTGTTCCGAGAGTGTCAAGGCGGTTCCGCAACCCGCCGAACGCAAGCGGCAGACGCACCCCCATCACCAAGGCAACGACAATTTGGATGCGCCTTTGGCCGCCCCGGGTCGCCCTACTGGAGCAGGAGGTCCCCTTCCAGCAGGATCGCTGCGGCAATGGCCCCCGGTTCTACGTGATACTCCCCGGCCGCAATCTTCCACCGCAGCCGCTCGATGCGCGCCCTCCTGTTTCGAGCCTCTTTCTGGAGGCTCTCCAGAAGCGCGATAGGATTAATGCCGGGTAAGAGGCGCCTTACCGCGTCGCAAATTGAGACTTCTTCAGGCGAGGCAGACTGGGAGCGGATAGCGCTATGGACAGCGTCAGGAATTCCGTGTGTTGTAATTTTCAGCTTTGCATCGCGCCCGCGTCCAGCCATGTGGTTTCTCAACCGCCCGACCACCTGAGGGGCCCTGGCCAGTACATCGGCACGCGGCAGAATTACCTTAGCGGCGGGCCCAGGCTCCTTGCACGCGCTCAGAGCGCGCCTGGCGCCAGGCTCGTGCAAGAGGTTGCCGGGGGGCTCGCGTGGCAGTGCGCATCTGAGGCCGGGTGTCGCATTTTTCCGCAGGGTGCTCGTCCACGCTCTGATCCAAAAACCCCCGCAGCCGCTCCAGTGCCGCCGAATGAATCTGCGACACTCGCGACTCGCCTACCGCCAAAACCTCGCCTACCTCCTTCATCGTGAGTTCTTCGAAGTAGTACAGCGTCAGTGCCAGGCGTTCCTTCTCGGGCAGCCGCCGTATGCCTTCCTCCAGCCGGGTCCTTTGCTCCTGACCGCTGAACATCGTCAGCGGGCTGGTGGCTTCCGGCGAGGCCAGCCGGGAGGACATCTCCTGCTCTGCGCCATCCTCGGTGGATGCGGAGACGTCCTGGAGGCTGCCCAGATCCAGCCCGCGAATTTCCCCAGTGAGATGATGGAACTGCGCGAGGGAGATTCCCAAACCCTTTGCCAGCTCGCCTGCCATAGGCTCCCGCCCCAGCCGCGCGCGCAGTTGCTGCTCGACTTCGTCCAGGCGCCGTGCCTTTCGGCGCAGTTCCCGCGGGCTCCAGTCGAGCGAGCGCAATTCATCGAGGATCGCTCCCCGGATGCGGAACTTCATGTACGACTCGATCTGCACCTTTCGCCCCGGGTCGAATTTCCGCAGCGCGTCGAGCAGTCCCAGGACACCCGCCTGTAGCAGATCGTCGAAGGGCACGTGCGCAGGCAGCCGGCTGTGAATCCTGTGCGCGATGTACCTCACCTGCGGCAAGAGCTCCGTCAAGCGCGCTTCGATGGCCGCCTGGTTCGTCGTCATCGGGCAGCGTGCAGCGGAGCGCGCCCGCACGGGCAGAGCTGATTTGCCGTATGCGGGAGCGATGGATAGATTGCATCGTTCGCGTTTCATGGCTGGGTCCTCTGCTTCGCCTTTCGAGCCGTTTGTGCCGTATCTCCGCAGCGCAACCGTGTGCGGCTGCGTCGGGACGGCACACCGTCGTTCGAGGTGAAACAGAGTAGGAAGTGCGGCTTAGAACGCGATTAGATGGGGATTAGATTTTTCTGCGAAACGGGGCAGGGAAGCTCGTCCCGAAATAGAGTGCGGATTTCCCGATTTGGCACGCGGTGAGCTTTGTGCATCACCAGGAGATTTCGCCGTGTATCGGAACGGCTCCGCCCGATGATTTCATGCCGGACGAGCCGGAGCATTCTGCCTTCAAGAACGGCGAGGAAGGCTATCGGCGAGATGCACGCGAGGCCGCAACGGGTCCGGCGCCAATCGGGGCCAGCCGTCGCGGCTCTGCACTCGCCATATTGCCGTTGCGGTGAGCCACTGGCGCGATGTGGGCGCTCTCGGGTGCCTCCATGCGGTAACCCACGCCGCGTACGGTGTGAATCAGCGGGGGGTCGAAGCCGTCATCGACTTTGCGCCGCAAATAGTTGATGTAGACGTCCACGACGTTTGTCGAGGTATCGAACGAGAGGTTCCACACGTGCTCGATAATCATCGCGCGGCTCAAGGCGCGCCCCTGGTTGCGCATCAGGTATTCGAGCAGCGCGAATTCCTTCGCGGTCAGCAGGATCTTCCGCGCCGCGCGCTCCACGGCATGTTCCACCCGGTCCAAAGACAGGTCGCCCACGCGCAGCACTGATTCCGCCGGGCGCGTGCCGCGGCGCAGCAGAGCCCGCACACGCGCCGCCAGCTCGCAGAACGAGAAGGGGCGCGTGAGCACGTCGTCCGCGCCCATATCGAGCGCGCGGGCGCGGTCCTCAGCCCGCGTCGAGCCGCACAGCGCCAGGATGGGCAGCGAGGGTTTGGCTGCGCGGCTGGCTGGAAGCAACTCGTGCCCGCGCAGGCCCCCGCTCAGATTCAGGTCCAGCAGCAGCAGGTCGTACCCAAACTGCTGCCATAGAAACGCTGTTTCCGCGGCGTCCGTGCAGGCGTCCACTGCGTAGTGTTCTGCCTCGAGACCTTTCCGAACGAAGGAAGAAAGTGCCGAATCGCCTTCCGCCAGCAAGATGCGCATGGGTTCTTCTCCAACACGCGCGGGCGGAAGGGGTGCCCGCTGAAACTGCGGATTATTTTGGGTGCCAGAACTCAGCCTGTCAAGCCGTCAAACCATGCCTGATTCGTGCTTGTACACTACGAATTGCTGCCCACCCCCAGCTCGCCGGAACCGTGGCACAGGCTTTCAAACTGTGCGCCTTCCCCGGCGATCCTGGCGAACTCGCTCACCGCTCCACGCCTATCGAATTGACAAACCTGCTGGCCGCGCACATTGTATTTAGTGGCGTGCAAGGCTTTTTCCAGGCAAACCTCGGCCCGGGCCGCACGTCTAAACCTTTCGGAGCCAAGGACTCGATCATGACGAATCGCCATCTGAACCCCGTGCGCTGCGCCAGCTTCCTGGTTGCCCTTGCAATCTTGGTGCCGTTTGTTGCTCCCGCCGCGCGCGCTCAGTCTCTCTCGGATTCCACGCTCACCTTGTTTCCTCCCGAAGCCGGCGAACTGGCCTTTGCGGACCTGCATACCCTCCGGCAGTCGCCGCACTACAAGATCATTCACGATTCCTACTTTCCCCCGCAGGTTCGCCAGCTCGAATCCCAGGCGCTGGCCCTGGGAGTCGACTATGAGGCCCAGGCGCAACAACTGAGCTGGGCCAATCTGGCCACGCCCAGCGGCGGCTTCGAATTAATCAGCATCACCGAGGGCAACTTCGTGCCTTCCACGGTGGCCGACCGCGCCCGCGCGCTCCGCCTGCCCAGCTCCGAGGTCGCCGGAAAGACGGTATTCGGCATGGGTCAGAATGCAGAGGGACTGGCCTTTGCTCTCGCCTTCATCGATCCGAGCAAGCTGATTTTCGGCGCGCGCGATCAGGTGGAAGCACTTCTGACGCGCGCCTCCACAGGCGCCCCCGGCTTCCTGCAGAACCAGGTGCTCTCGCCGCTTGTTTTGGAAGTCAACGGCCGCGGTTCGATCTGGGCCGTGATGGACCAGCGCTTTGCGGCCCTTGAAGTCCGCAACATCGCGCCCGATGCTGCCAATCGCCCCGAAGCCCAGACGCTGTTCAATAACCTGCGCGCCGCGGTCGCTCGCGCCTCCCTCGGCAGCGACCTCTCCTCGTCTGCCAGCTTCCTGTGCACCGATGCGACCCAGGCCTCGCTCCTCGCTGCCGTGGCCCAGGCTGGCTTTGCCCTGTACGCGACCGGCGCAGCCAATCAAAACCCGGACATGGCCGCCGCGCTTCATGCCGCCGTCGTGCAGCAGCAGGGTGACCGCGTAGAGTTGACGCTCAGTCTCACGCAATCGCAGATCAGCATGCTGCTCGCCCACAGCCTGCCAACCACACGGTGAAGAAAGAGAAACTCGAAATTCGGTAAACCGTCTTAAGAGCGGCGCGGGCGCTGCAAATACGGCAACCGGGATAGAGGAAAGTCACCGAGTTTCTAATTTCGAATTCCGCTGTCTTTGCTCCTGCTTTCCTCGCGCTCGGAAATCCGTCGGATAACGAGAACCTAGGTTTGCGTTCGGTGATAACCGCAGCAAGGGGGGGGCGATGCGCAATCTGCTGGGCAATCTTCGTTACGCCATGCGCCAGTTCCGGCATTCCCCGGTATTCACCGCTGCAGCCGTGCTCACGCTGGCCCTGGGGATCGGCGGCACGACTGCCATTTTCTCCCTGATGCACGCAGTGATGCTCCGCTCGCTGCCCGTTGCAGACCCGGCCAACCTATATCGAGTGGGTGAAGGCGACGCATGTTGCGTCGAGGATGGACCGCAGGACTCTTGGGGGTTTTATTCCTACCCGCTCTACGAACGGCTCAAAGCCGCGACGCCTGAATTTGAAGAAACAACGGCGTTCCAGGCGGGTCGCGGCCGGATGGGTGTACGCCGTCAAGGCGAGCAGATCACACGGCCGCTCCGCTCGGAATACATCTCGGGGAGCTATTTCTCATTATTGGGCATCCGCGCATTTGGAGGCCGTTTAATCACGCCCGAGGACGACCAGCCCGCGTCCCCACCTGTGGCCGTTCTCAGCCACCGCATCTGGCAGGCCACCTACGGCAGCGACACAGCCGTCGTCGGCGCCACCTTCGTAATCGAAGGTCATCCCTTCACGATCATTGGAGTCGCGCCTGCCGGATTTTTCGGCGAAATGCTGCAGAGCGACCCGCCCGACCTGTGGGTGCCTCTGCACCAGGAGCCCATGATCGACACGGGCAGTGCGCTTCTCGATCAGCCCCAAGAGGCATGGCTGCGGATGATGGGCCGCCTGCGCCCGGGTGCCTCCATCAATGGTATGTCGGCGCGCCTGACCGCTCTCCTGCGCCAATGGATGCAGCACGATGCCGGCTACCCCGCCAACTGGATGCAGGACGTGATTCGCTCACTGCCAAAACAGGTAATCAACGTCATCCCGGCGGGCGCCGGCATCGAGGAGATGAAGGAGGAGTATGGCCGCAGCCTCCAGATTCTGCTCGCCGTCTGCGGATTGGTTTTGCTGATCGCGTCCGCCAACGTGGCCAATCTGCTTCTGGCACGCGCAGCTGTGCGCCGGCCGCAGACCGCCGTGCGGCTGGCCCTCGGAGCCGCCCCCAGGCAGATCATCAGCCAGTCACTCGCGGAGAGCGTTCTTTTGGCACTCGGCGGCTGCCTCGCCGGGCTGGCCGTAGCCGCGGCCGCGTCGCGGCTTTTGCTGGCTCTGGCGTTCCGCAGCGCGCACTTTCTTCCGTTCAACGTCACGCTATCGGTCCCGGTTCTTGCGTTCGCTGTCGGTTTGGCCCTCGTGACCGGAATTATTTTCGGCGCTGCGCCTGCCTGGGTGGCAACGCGCACCGACCCGGCCGAAGCGTTGCGCTCAGCCGGCCGTGGCACGCACGACCGCGGCTCGATCGCCCGCAAAGCATTGCTCATTGTGCAGGCAGCCCTCTCGGTGGTCCTCGTTGCCGGAGCGACCATGCTCGCCCGCAGCCTGAACAACCTAGAGCATCAGAAATTCGGCTTTCAAATCCCGGGCCGCGTGCTCGTGGCGCTTCACAATCCCCCCGCCACATACAATCAGGAAAAGCTGGCCGCGCTCTACCGACAGCTCGTCGATGCTCTCAATCGCATCCCGGGCGTGCAGAGCGCGGATCTGGCGCTCTACAACCCCCTGACCAACAACTGGGGGGAAACGATCATGGTTTCCGGCCATCCGCCGGGCAGCGTAACGGGAGAATCGGGGGCCTCGTGGGACAGGGTGAGCGCGCATTATCTGCAAGATCTGGGCGTCCCAGCGCTCCGCGGGCGCGGGTTCAACGAATCCGACAACGAATCGGCCCCGCTCGTGGCCGTGGTCAACGAAGCTTTCGTCAAGCGCTTCTTCAAGCCCGGAGAGGAGCCCGTCGGCCAGCACTTTGGCCTCGATTACCCCGAGAATGCCGGGCATTTCCTCATCGTCGGAGTAGTGGGAGACGCGCACTTCGCCGGCTGGGGTTTCCGGCGGCCTCCCTTTCCCATGTTTTACGTTCCGCTGGCTCAGTCCGTCCCGTATCCGCAACCGGACATGCAGAGACTTGAGCTGAGTTCGCACTTCATCGGAGGGATCCTTCTGATTTCCAGCATTCCGTCGGGGGTGCTCGAGCCCGTTGTGGCCCGCGCCATCTCTGATGTGGATCCCAATCTCACCATCACCTCTGTCCGCACGCTCCAGGAGCAGATAAGTCTTACCTTCAGCCGCGAGCGTGCCGTAGCCGGCCTGGCCGGAATGTTCGGCAGTGTCGCCCTGATCCTTGCCGCCGTCGGGCTCTATGGCGTTACCGCCTATGGCGTGGCTCAGCGCACCAACGAATTCGGCGTGCGCATGGCCCTCGGCGCCGACCGCGCCCGCGTGGTTCGCCTCGTTCTTCGCGGCGCATTTCAGCGCGTGCTCGTGGGATTGCTCCTGGGCCTGCCGCTCGCCGTCGGCGCCGGGCGGCTGATTTCTGCGCAGCTGTATGGCGTCGGATTCTGGGACCCGTTCGCCCTCGCCCTCGCGGCCGCCGCTCTCGCCGTGTGCTCTTTCTTCGCAGCCATTATCCCGGCCAGCCGCGCCGCATCGGTTTCTCCGGTGGATGCGCTTCGCGCGGAATAGGGACGACTTCGCGAAAGCACGGACCCACTTTTTCCCGCAAAACAACTGGCACCGACCTCATCCACGGAGATAATTTCAATCATGGCTCACCCGCGCGCGCCCGTGCCCATTTGCGAGGGTCGCTTCATTCCCGTCCACGGACAGGAGGAGTGGATCACCATTCGGGGCTCCGACCGTGCGAACCCCGTGTTGTTCATTCTCCAGGGGCTCTGCCAGACAGCCCCTTTTCTCGAACCCTGGGAACGCGACTGGACCATCGTGCAATGGGACCCACCGGGCCTCGGCTCTAGCTATGCGAAAAACCCGGAGCAGGGAAACCGTGGACTCAGCTTAGACCGCAACACCCGCGATGCCATTGCCGTGGTGGAATTCGTCCGGCGGCATCTGGACGCCGCGAAAATCGCCCTACTCGCCACGTCCGGCGGCACTATCACCGGCCTTCGGCTGGCGCGAGCGCGCCCCGATCTATTTTTCGCCTATGTGGGAAATGGGCAGGTGGTGAACTTCGCGCGGCAGGAGTCGCTCTCCTACGAACTGGTTCTCGCCCGGGCCCGACAGGCTGGCAACGTCGCTGCCGTCGCGGAACTCGAAGCGATCGGTGCGCCGCCCTACAAGTCTG
>DASPSB010000427.1:0-3642 GCA_035624135.1 Candidatus Acidiferrales bacterium
CAGTCAGCGTGTCGTGCTCCCATCCGCCGGCATCCTCGATCGCCGCGCGCCGCCACACCCCAGCCGTTCCGTTGAAGTTGAAGAAGCTGCCCTCGCGGTATCTTCCGCCGTGCTCCATCACGAAATGACCGTCGAGCAGGATCGCTTCCACCTCGCTCAGGGGCGAATAGTGGCGGTTCATGTAGGTCCAGCGCGCTTGGACCATTCCAATTCTTGCGTTCTGGAAATAAGGGATCGTGCGGCGCAGAAAATCCGCCTGCGGCTGGAAATCCGCGTCGAAGATGGCTATGAGGTCTCCCGCCGCCGTTTTCAAACCCTCCGCGAGGGCGCCGGCCTTGAACCCCTCGCGATTGTCGCGGTGCAAATAATGAATGTTGAATCCCAACGCTTGGTAGCGATCGACACAGGCTCGCGCCACTGCGATCGTTTCGTCCGTCGAGTCGTCGAGCACCTGGATTTCAAGCTTTTCCCGGGGATAGTCGAGCCGTATTACGGCGTCGACCAGGCGGTCCACGACGTAGCGTTCGTTGAAGATGGGAAGCTGTATGGTAACCTTTGGCCACTGGGTTACTTCTGGCGGAGGCCCCGGTTCCACGTGCCGGTGTTTGAAAAAATTGTAGACCAGCCAGTAGCGATGGCTGCCGTACGCCGCCAGCACTACCAACACCGCAAAATACGGCAGCATGATGGCCAGGTCGAACGCATTCGGCTGGTAAAGCCCGCGAAACGTTTTGTCCGTAAGCCGCTGCCACACAGCGGAGAGCGGGCCCAGCGTCGCTGCGAGCCACATATCCGGACTGAAAAGTGAAATCATCTTTCGTGGTCTCCCGCGGCAGTTCTTCTCCCTTTCACTCGCCACTCTTCGCTGCCTTCGCTGGGGCCGGGGTCCTCGAAGCTGCGTTCCTCGTGATTCTGCGCCTTAACGATTTGAAAATGCATGTCATCGAAACCATCGCGGTCGGACTTGCTGCCGGCGCCGTGTATCTGGTCACGCTTTATTTCCTCGAGCGCGCCGGAGAACGCCGCGCCCTTCTCTGGATCATTCTCGCCGCCGCAGTGCTCTTCCGGTTGACGCTCGTCCCGCTCGAACCCAGCCTCTCCGATGACCTCTACCGCTACCGCTGGGATGGCATCATCCAGCGCGCCGGTTGGAACCCGTATGCGATTCCGCCGGAAGACCCCAGGCTGGTCGGATTTCGCGATCGATATTGGCCGCACGTCTCGAACCAGGAGATGCCAAACATCTATCCGCCGGTTACGGAGCTCGTGTTGCGCGGCACTGCCGCAGCATCCGGGAAACTGCTGGCCTTCAAAGCCCCGATGCTTATCGCAGAGGGCCTGCTGGTCATCCTCCTGGCGTTTTGGATTCGCCGCTCGGGCCGAAGAGATTATACGCTCGCCGTTTACGCGTGGAATCCTTTGGTGGTCGTGGAACTTGCCGCGAGCGGGCACAACGACCCGCTGGCCATGCTCTTTTTCGCGGCCGCGCTCTTCTTGATTATAGAAAGGCGCGGAGTGCTGTCAACGCTCGCGCTCGCCGCTGCGGTGCTGGCAAAATTCTTTCCCATCCTGCTCGCGCCGCTCTGGCTGCGCCGCACCGGCTGGCCGCGCAACGCGCGCGCGTGGGCGGGCTTGGGCCTCGCCTTTGGCCTCGCCGCAGCTACCTGCTGGCCCTACCGCGCCGCGTGGCCGGGCGTCCTCTCTCTCTTTCAACCTTACCGCAGGCATTGGGTGAACAACGCGAGCCTCTACTCCGTTCTGAAGTGGTTCAGCGGCTCCGACGATTGGGCCTGGGGCGTCGGCGTGGGCATTGTGGCGGGGATTGCGCTCTGGGCCGCTCTCAGAGATGCTGAGCCGCTGCGCGCCGCTTATTTGTTATTTGGCGCTGTGCCGGTACTCTCGCAGAACGCATTTTCCTGGTATTTCCTCTGGGTCGTTCCCCTTCTGGTCTTCTTTCCGAATCCAGCGTGGCTACTGCTCACCGTCCTCCAATTTTTGTCTTATCACGTGCTGATCGGCTACGGAATCACCGGCGCCTGGAAGTTCGACCCGTTTTTCCTGTGGCTGGAGTACGGGCCATTCTATGCGCTTCTCCTGTGGCAGGCATTTCGCTCGGGTGGACATTCAGGGAAAGCAGTGGCGTGACGCGCTGCTCGCTCTTATCGTCTCGGCATGCTGAAAATTTTCTCGTCCATTGGCGGGTTGATTTCAATCCTTTGGATCGTCACCGTGCTGCGCCCGGGCTGGCCCCGGATCACGCTCACAATCGTGTGCGGGAAAAGCACCCCGCCCTCGCTGCGGTAGTCGCTCAGTGTTTGTTCGATGGCGGATGGTTTCCCGTCCGTCGTGCCCAGTAAGTCTTGTCTCACTTCAAGATACGTCCGCGTATCGATGTATTGATACTGCGTGTGTCCGGTATGCAGCGTCACCTTGAGTTTGTAGCACTGCCTCCCGTCCACCGTTTGCGTTCCAGCCAGTTCCACTCGGCTGCCCTTCGACGCGTAGTCAGCCAGCACGCCGTCAATCGCGTTTTCGGCGTCATCGCGCAGTTCCTGGAGGTCTCCGCCGGTCAGCGGCCGCACCGTCGTCCCGCGGGGCCCTGGATTCTGGGTCCATCCAGATTGTCCATCGAACGCCTTGATGGATCTGCCTGGACCCACGGCTAATTCCTCGCGGATCCGGTCGGGACGCAGCATCAGAAGCTTCAGCGGAGCGCCTTTTCCGTCAGGCGTGCTCGCGCTCTCCGTCATCACCATCGACCGGATTGCGCGGAGTCTCTCGATCCCGCCGCGCGCTGCAAGATTCTTTGCAATAATTTCGTCTGCCGTCTGCGCCGAGGCGCTCCCGGAAATTCCCGCGCTCCATAGCAGCGCTAGAACGCACGCCTTCTTCATTCGTAATCCCCTAGGTAGTGAGAGTGACAAGAGTGGCGCTGGGATGCCCCGTGACGGGAGGAAGTTTCGAGCGGTCCACGGGCCGGTAGAGCGTGTCGCGTTCCACGGGCTCGAACCCGGCTTCCCGGATCAGCCGTTCTAGCTCGCTGCGCGTCAGCTCCTGCGGCGTGGTGGCGCCGGCATCGTGGTAGATCTTCTCTTCGATCACCGTGCCGTCCATGTCGTTGGCCCCGAATTTCAGCGCGATCTGCGCGATTCGCGGCGTCAGCATGATCCAGTACGCTTTGATGTGTTCGAAGTTGTCGAGCAGCAGCCGCGCCACGGCAATGCATTTCAGGTCGTCGAATCCTGTCGGTTTCGGCAGGTGCGCCAGGGCCGTGTTCTCCGGATGGAACTCCAGCGGAATGAACGCGACGAAACCCTTCGTCTCGTCCTGGAGCTGACGCAGCAGCAGCAGATGCTCCACGCGCTCCTCCAGCGTTTCGATGTGGCCGAACAGCATGGTCGCGTTCGACCGCAGGCCGATCTGGTGCGCCGTTCGCGCGATGTCCAGCCATTGCCGCCCGCTGGTTTTGTGGTCGCAGATCACTTTGCGCACGCGCGGATCGAAGATCTCCGCGCCGCCGCCCGGCATGGAATCCACTCCCGCGTCCTTCAGTTTCAGCAGCACGTCGCGAATGGACAGCTTCGTGATTCGCGACAGGTAGCCGATCTCCACCATCGTAAAGACCTTCAGGTGCACGTGCGG
>DASPSB010000004.1:0-7763 GCA_035624135.1 Candidatus Acidiferrales bacterium
GCGCACCTGGTAATCGTGCTCGGCGGTCGAGGGACGGAACTTGACTTCCTTGATGTGGCCGCCGCGCTGGTGCTTGCGCTGCTCGTGGTCGCGCTTGTTCTCCTCGTAACGAAACTTGCCGAAATCCATGATCTTGCAGACTGGAGGCACGGCGGTCGGCGAGATTTCCACCAGATCGAGACCCACTTCCCTTGCCTTCCGCATGGCTTCAAACGGCTGCATGACGCCGAGCTGGCCGCCGTTCTCGTCAATCACCCGGATCTCGCGTTCACGGATGCGTTCATTCACCCGGTACTTACGATCGCTGCTGATACGTTTGCCTCCTTCGCTTCAGCCCCCGTGGGAGACAGCTTCCCCCCTCTATGACCGAGCTCCTGGAAAACCCACCCCTGGGCGGTTCCGGACCGGCGGGAGACTGATGCGCAGTTGCGAAGTATAGCATGAAAACTGCCGCCCCAATTGGATGCAGTTACTGGGCGGCACGGTTTCGTACTTCTTCCGTGAGGGAGGCGATGAAATCGGCCAGGGGCCGCGCGCCGAGGTCGCCTTTGGAGCGGTGGCGAACGGAGACGCTTCCGGCTTCCGCTTCCTTGCCGCCGACCACGAGCATGTAGGGGATTTTTTCGAGCTGGGCATCGCGGATTTTGGCTTGCAGCTTCTCGTTGCGGACGTCCAGGTGGACGCGCAGGCCGGCACTGGTCAGCTTATCGGTCACGCTGCGCGCGTATTCCTCGAATTTTCCGCTCACCGGAAGCACGGAAACCTGCACGGGGGCAAGCCAGGCGGGGAACGCCCCGGCGTAATGCTCGATGAGAACTCCGAAGAAACGCTCAACGGCGCCCCACAGGGCGCGATGCACCATCACTGGCTGGTGGCGCGCGCCGTCTTCTCCTACGTACTCGAGGCCAAAGCGCTGCGGAAGGTTGAAATCGAATTGGACGGTCGAGAGCTGCCAGGGGCGGCCGATGGCGTCCAACAATTTGAAGTCGATTTTCGGGCCGTAAAAGACGGCTTCGCCCGGCATGTATTTGTACGGGATATTCATGCGGCCGAGAGCGTTCTTCAGCGCGCCTTCGGCGTGCTCCCATTCGTCGACCGTGCCGGCATAGTGCTCCGGGTTCGCGGGATCACGCGCGGAAAGCTCGATGACGTACTGATCGAAGCCGAACGTGCGCAGCACGGCGAGCGCGAAATCCACGCAGCCTTCGATTTCTTTTTCGAGCTGGTCGCGCGTGCAGAAGATGTGCGCGTCGTCCTGGGTGAAGCCGCGCACGCGCATCAGGCCGTGGAGCACGCCGGAGCGCTCGTAGCGGTACACGGTTCCGAGCTCGGCAAGCCGCATCGGCAGCTCGCGGTAACTGCGCAGGCGCGATTTGTAAATCAGGATGTGGCCCGGGCAGTTCATGGGCTTCAACTGATACTCGGCTTTTTCGACTTCCATGGGGCCGAACATGTTCTCGCGGTAGAAATTCGTGTGGCCGCTGGTGTTCCACAGGTCCAGGCGCATCACGTGCGGGGTGAAGACGAGGTTGTAGCCGCGGCGCAGGTGCTCCTCGCGCGACCAGTCTTCCATGATCTTGCGCACCAAGCCGCCCTTGGGATGCCAGAAGATCAGCCCCGGTCCAGCTTCCTCCTCGATCGTGAACAGGCCGAGCTGCGGGCCAAGCACGCGGTGGTCACGGCGCTTCGCCTCTTCCAGGCGGTGAAGGTAGTCCTGCAGCTCCTGGTCGGTGAAAAAGCACGCGCCGTAGATGCGCTGCATTTGCGGATTGGTTTCGACGCCCTTCCAGTAGGCGCCGGCAACATTCATCAATTTGAAGGCCTGGATGCGGCCGGTCGAAGGGATGTGAGGCCCGAGGCAGAAATCGATGAACTTGCCGGTGGTGTAGAAGGAAACCATTGGCTCGACGGCTTTTTCTTCCACCAGCTCGCACTTGAAGGCCTGGTTCCACTTCCTGTAGAGCTCGAGGGCTTCCGGCTTGGGCAGGAGCTTGCGCTCGTTGGGAATGTCCTGCGCGGCAAGCTCGTGCATTTTCTTCTCGATGCGCGCGAGATCATCCTGGGTGAACGGTTCGTTGCGCAGGAATTCATAGAAGAAGCCGGTCTCGATGGGCGGGCCGATACCCAGCTTCACGTCGGGAAAAAGCTCGAGCACGGCTGCGGCCAGCAGATGCGCAGCGGAATGCCGAAAGACGAAAAGGGCATCGGGATCTTTAGCGGTGAGGATCTCGAGCTTGGCGTTGTCGAGCAGGGGACGCGAAAGGTCGACCAACTGGCCATCCACTCGGGCCACCAGCGCGCTCTTGGCAAGCGAGGACGATATCTGCAGCGCGATCTGGGCCGGCGTGGTGCCTTTGGGCACCTCGCGCTTCGCGCCGTCCGGCAATGTGATGGCGATAGCTTCCATGCTTGCTTCCCGGTTGGACTGGGAATCCTCAAAACTAACAGACGGTTTACGGGAGGGTCAAGGCGGGTCGATCGGCTCGCCCTAGTCCGTCAGCGTTTGCGCGCGTCTTCGAGCTGTTGCCAGACGGCGTCGGGCAGGTCCACCAGGTCGTTGAATTCCCCTGCGCCGCGAAGCCACTGTCCGCCGTCAATCACCACGCATTCCCCATTCACGTAATCCGACTGCGGAGCAAGCAAATAGGCGGCGAGATTGGCCAGCTCCTCGTGGCGGCCGAAGCGCTTCATGGGATGCGAATCCTTGGCGTGCTTCTCGAATTCGGGCGATGGCATCAGCCGCGCCCAGGCACCCTCGGTCGGGAACGGGCCCGGCGCGATGGCGTTCAGCCGGATGTGATATTTCGCCCACTCGACGGCCAGCGAACGCGTGAGCGCCAGCACGCCAGCCTTCGCGCACGCTGACGGCACCACGTAGCCCGAGCCCGAACCTGCCGCAGCGTACGTCGTGACGATGCTCAGCACGTTGCCGGCGCGCCCCGCGGCGATCCACTTGCGGCCCAGCGCGAGCGTGGCGTGAAACGTTCCGTGCAGCACGATGCCCACGACAGCGTTAAACGCGTTCGGAGAAATGCGTTCCGTGCGCGCGATGAAGTTGCCTGCGGCATTGTTCACCAGCGTGTCGATGCCACCGGTGGCGGCGTCGGCTTCGGCGGCCATCCGTTCGACGGCGGCGTAATCGCGCACATCGCAGCACGAGAACGATGCCGCGCCGCCCGCCTCGTGAATTGCGTCACAGGTCTCGCGCAGCGGCTGCTCGCGCCGCCCGGCCAGATGCAGCTTTGCGCCCAGCCCGGCGAACCGCAGCGCCATCGAACGGCCGAGTCCCGTGCCGCCTCCGGTAACCAGAATCGCGCGTCCCGCCAGCAGATTTTTCTCAAACATCGGTTCTCCGTGCTCTCAGATTTTCTGCCACATCGCGTCCACCGCTGCGCGCAGAGTGTCCGTCGCGGCGGCGTAGCGTGACTCCGCAACGCGCGCGTCGCCGCCGACGGCGAGCGGCTCCGGCGGCGCGATGGGGGCGCCGATGGCGATGCGAATCCGTCCCTGTCCGGGCAGGCATCGCCGCCACTGGAATCCGCGAGCGCGCGGCCAAAATTCGAAGGAGCCCCGGATGGCGACGGGCACAATGGGCGCGCACAGATACAGCGAGAGAATCGCCGCGCCTTTCTTGAAGGTCTTGATTTCACCGTCCACCGTGCGCTCGCCCTCGGGGAAGAGCACGAGCACTTTTCCGTTGCGCAGGCCGAAGGCGCCAGCTTGCATGGCGCGCACCAGGTTCGCGTCCGGATCTACCGGGATCACGTGCACCGCGCGCGCCACGCGCTGGCGCGCCGGCGTGGCGTAATACTCGCTCGCTCCCACGAAAAACATGCGCCGGAACACGTGCCACGGCAGAGCGCCGGCCAGCAGAAACATGTCCAGAAAACCCTGATGATTGGGAGACAGAACAAACGCGCCCGAAGGCGGGAAATTTCTTTGACCCGTGATGCGCAGTCCAAATAGCACGCTCCCGATCGCGCGCAGGATTCGCGCGCCCAGGAACAGCGCAGCGCTGGTGATCGTGGTCGGCTCCAGCAGGCCTTGAAGCAGTGGGTCGTCTTCGGGCACCCCGCCCGGGCCGGTGGCAAGCAGACGTCCCCAGGCATCGCCTGTGCGTCCGCCGCTGGCAGCCGCGCCCGGTTCCTTCGGCAGCACCGCCTCCACCAACTCGCGAACCGTGTAAATCTTCTGCCTGGCTTCATCGGACACGATGGTGCCGAACATTTCCTCCAGCTCCGTAAGCAACTCGACCCGCTCCATGGAGTCGAGCCCCATCTGCAGCTCGATATTCGCGTCGGGATGGACCGGGCCTTTCTCTTTGCCGGCGCGGGCAATCACTACCAGCGCGCGGGCCACTTCCGGCAGCGCCGCCCAGGCCGCATCCGATTCGGAGAGCGTGCGACCCGTGCCGGCCCGGCCGGTTGAGGTCGCAGCGGACTCCGCCGCGGCGCGCTCGTGGGCGCACGCGGCGATCTCGAATCGCCGGAGTTTTCGCGTCGTGGTGCGCGGCAGGTCTTCGGTCCAAACGTCGAAGCTGAGCACGCGTTTGTGGCTCGGCAGCGCCACGCCCAGACCTTCCATCTCGAAGCGCAGCACCTCGCGCATGTTCACCACTTTTTTCTCGCGCATCACCTCCTGATTCGGCACAACCACCGCGTGCAATCGCTCGGCCGCAGGTTCGCCCGGCCGCTCCAAGCCCATCACACACAGCTCTTTGATATAAGGCGATTGCAGGTACCGCGCCTCAATCTCCTCCGGATAAATATTTTTCCCGGAGCTGAGCACTATGATTTCTTTCTTTCGTCCCGTGATGCGCAGCCGGCCTCGCGCATCGATCACGCCGAGATCGCCGGTCATGAGCCAGCCGTCGCGCAGAGTCTCGGCATTCGCGTCGGGCCGGTTGTAGTAGCCCTGCATGACCACCGGCCCGCGAATCATTACCTCGCCGTCGCCCTCCGCGGCGGCTTCGCCCGTTTCGCCGCCGCGCGGCCCGATTTTCACCTCCACTCCCCAAATGGGCTGACCGACCGTGTCCACGGCGGAATCGCCGGGGCGCAAGACCGTCGCGCCGCCGGTGCATTCCGTCAGCCCGTAGGCTTGCAGGATATTGAATCCCATCGCGTAGAGTTCGCGGCCGATGGCGGGATCGAACCGCGAGCCGCCGGTGACCAGCAAGCGCATTTGCGGCCCGAGCGCGCGATGGACGCGCGCGAATAGGCGTGGCCCCACGTTGAATCGTGCGCCGCGCAGCGCTCGGTTCAGCCCCAGCATCAGGCGGAAGGCGGCGCGCTTCGCTCCGCCGGCCGCGGCCACTTGCTGCCGAACGCGCTCATGGATCAGGTAGAAGAATTGCGGCACGCAGCAGAGCGCCGTGATGCCGCGTTCTTCGAGCGCGCGCAGCAGTTCGGTCGAGTTCAGCGTTTCCAGGTACGTCACGCGCCCGCCGATCGAAAGCGGCAGAATGAGGTTGGCCACCAGCGCCAACGCGTGATAGAGCGGCAGCACGCCGAGCAGCACGTCGCGCTCGTCCAGCCAGATGGTGCGCAGGATGCCTTCGAGTTCCGCCAGCAGATTGCCGTGAGTCAGCACCACGCCTTTCGGGTCGCTGGTTGTGCCGGAAGTGTAAAGAATCACGGCGGGATCTTCGCGGACCGCGGGGCATTCGGGCGCTTCCGGCGCGCACTCCTGCTCGCCGCCGAGCGGCAGGACAGTGCAGGGGGTGCCCGCGAGTGCGGCCCCCTGCCGCGCCACCGCTTCCATGCGCACTGAAGCCGCAATGAGCCGCGCGCCCGAGTCCTGGAGCAGGCGCGCGATCTGCTTCGCCGCGTAGTTGGTGTCCAGTGGCACGGCCACCGCGCCAATCTGGAGGATGCCGAGGAACGCGGCGCACCATCGCGCGTCGTTTTCCGCCAGGATTACGCAGCGATCGCCCCGCGCCAGGCCCTTGGCCTGGAGCCGCGTGCGCGCCTGCGACGCCATGCGTGCGAGTTGGCTGTAGGTGACGGCCTCGACGGTGTCGCGCCGTTGGACCTCGACAGCCGTACGATCCGGGTGCCGAGCAGCGGCAGCCGCGAAGGCGGCGCAGAAATTGTTCCATCGCGCAGGCTCAGCCGATGGCGGAACTTGCCGCGCCTCACTGCTGCCAAGCGCGGGAGCCGCGACGCCGTTTTGCGTGCTGGCGGGAGCGCTCATGGCTTCGTTTCGCTTCCGGCCGGGCCGGCAAGCCCGGCGAGCGCGAATTGGCGCGTGTGGTTCAGCAGCGCCACCAGCGATTCCTTTGGCACGCTGGTGACGAACGGCTCGATGATCGGTTTGAGCAGCAGGGGAATGTCGCGCGTCAGCGTGATGGACTCGCACTGCACGTATGTCCCGCCGTCTTTTTCTTCATATTTCCAGTAAGTGTTCAGCCGCCAGAGGAATCCGCGGTCGTCTCCCTCCGGCAGAAGCTTCTCGTCCGGCTTGCCTTCGTCCGCCACTTCCTGTGAGCGCGTGACGTGCGAGCGGCTCACCACGCGCGTCGGGCTGATCGTGCGGTACCAGGCCTCGTGCCAGGTGTCCACGGTGACGGAAAGGATATGCTTTTTGTGAAAGCGGAGATAGGTAAGAAAGTGGCCGTCGTCGCGGGAAATGAGCTTCGAGCGCGCCACCTCCGGCCCGAAGTATTTGGAGTGGTGGTCGTAGTCTTCCACGAGCCGCACTACGTCGCCGACTTTCGCGCCCGGCACAAAGACAATGCCCACCCAGTGGTGAACCAGCGCGCTTGCCACTTCGTATTTCTTGCCCTGCACGCGCTGATCAAGCCGCTCGATCACGAGCTCCCGGTTCCGCAACTGGCGGTAGTAGTTCTGCTTCTTGGATTCGGCCTGCGCGTCCACCCACAGGAACGGGTCGTGCTGCACTTCGGCATCGAACTCCGCGTCGCGAGCCGCGGAATAACGGTTGAAGGCTTCGAGAGTCTCCGGCTTTAGCTCCGACGCCGCTGCGCCCGGGCTGGAGAGCAAGAGCAGCGCCGACAGGCCGGCAGGCAGCAGGATTTGGCGAATCTTTCTCATTCGGGCGCGAGTCTGCGCTGCCCTACTTTCGATGTCAACTCGCGCCGCGGATTGTCGCGCCGGCAGCGCTCACTGCTGCTGCCAGCCCCTAAATGTTCGCGTCGAACTGTAGCTCTTCGATCATGCGGTTCAGTTCCTCCTGCGCCTGGGCGCGCTTCGCTTCGAGGTCTGCCGTCTCCTTGCGGATAGCGTCCAGCCTGCTTTCCTCGTCGTCCAGCTCCTTGGTGTAGCGTTGCAATAGCGCTTTTTCCTCCGCGCTGCCCTTCAGCGCTTTCATGTTCTCGCGCAAGCGCTGCTGGTCGTCGAAGATGCGCTTGGTCTCGTCGCGGCGGGCCTGGAGTTCGCGGTCGAGCCCGGCGATCACGCCTTTCTGCGCCAGAATTTTCCGCAGCGCCACCTCGATTTCCGGGTTGATGGTCCTTTGGCGAACGAACAAGGTGATTTGATCATCCGTCAGATTGTTGATCACGTAGCGCGTTTCGAGCGGCTTGGCCTCGTTTACCGTAAAGCTCTTCGTCTCCTTCGGCTCCACGTGTACGCGGAAGCGGTATATCGCCGCTGTGGTTTCCGCGGGCTCGAGGTCCTTTGCCAGTTTGTATTCGGGCCGGTGCGGATGTTCAATCACCACGGTGCGCGGGTGAGTGTCTTCGTTGCGGATGGTGTACGTCTTCTGGTCGCGCAATTCGCTGGTCAGCACCATAACGCCGC
>DASPSB010000006.1:0-4503 GCA_035624135.1 Candidatus Acidiferrales bacterium
GATCTCCGCGCCGCCGCCCGGCATGGAATCCACTCCCGCGTCCTTCAGTTTCAGCAGCACGTCGCGAATGGACAGCTTCGTGATTCGCGACAGGTAGCCGATCTCCACCATCGTAAAGACCTTCAGGTGCACGTGCGGAAAACGCTGTTTCAGCCCCCGCACCAGGTCGAGATAATACTGAAAAGGCAAGTCCGGGTGCAGCCCTCCGACGATGTGAAACTCCGTTGCGCCTTCCGCTACGCCCTCCGCCGCCCGTTGCCAAACCTCATCCAGCGCGTACGTGTATGCCCCGGGTGCGTCCGGCGAGCGTCCGAAAGCACACAACCGGCAATGCGCCGTGCATACGTTGGTCGGATTGATATGCCGGTTGATGTTGAAATAAGTGGTCTTCCCGTGGCGCTTCTCGCGCACGTGGTTCGCCAGCCAGCCCACCGCCAGCAGGTCCGGCGAACGGTACAGCACAAGTCCGTCCGCCGCATCCAGGCGTTCTCCCGCGAGCACTTTTTTCGCTACCGGCTCCAGCCGCACGTCGGAGATCTGCAGTTCAGCCATGTTTTGCCGCTATCGCCCCACCCAAAGCGCCGTGCCCCACGACACGAAGAACAGAATACTAATAAAGCCGTTGGTTGTAAAAAATGCTGCGTCCAACCGTGAAAGGTCGTCCGGCGCCACAAGCGAATGCTCATAAACCAGCAGCCCGGCCACCGCGGCAACTCCCGCCCCCGCCGGCCAGGCCAACTGGAAGCTCCATGCCAGCCACGCCAGCAACACCACCACGCAAACGTGCATCGCTCGCGCCATGAGCAGCGCCCGGGCCACTCCGAACCTTTCTGGAATCGAATGCAACCCCGCCCCGCGGTCGAAGTCTACGTCCTGCAGTGCGTAGAGCACGTCGAACCCGGCCACCCACAGTGTCACCGCCCCGCAGAGCACCAGCATCCGCCAGTCAAACGAACCGGTCACCGCGATCCATGCGGCTGCCGGCCCTATCCCCAGGCAGAACCCGAGCACCAGATGCGAGTAAGCGGTAAACCGCTTCGTGTACGAGTAGAGGAACAGCGCAGCCAGCGCTACGGGAGAGAGCAGGAACGCCAGCCGGCTCAGCTTCCACGCTGCTAACACCAGCACAGCCGAACTCATCAGCGCGAAAATCCAGGCAAACTGCAATGTCAGTGCTCCGGTGACCAGCGCGCGGCCGGCCGTTCGCGGGTTGCGCCGGTCATATTCCAGGTCGGCGATCCGGTTCATCGTCATGGCCGCCGAGCGCGCTCCCACCATCGCCACGACGATCCAGCCGATTTGCCGCCATTCCGGCCAGCCGGGGCCGGCAAACCGCGCAGCGAGCAGCGCGCCGGTGAGCGCAAATGGCAGCGCGAACACGGAATGCTCGAATTTGATCATCACCAGTGTTGTGCGAATTTTCTCGAGCAGCGTGGCCATAACGGGAAAACTCCGTCGCAAAGCCGGCGTTACTTTGCCTTTCGGCGGCCACGCGCGGGTTGGGACGCCACGGCGAGCCTGCGTGCCGGTGCCGTTTCTGCCTGCCCGTGCCAGTGGAACTGCGCCTCCTGCGGCAAATCCAGGTGCGCCAGCACGCGGCACACATACTGTGCGACCAGATCGTCGATGGTCTTCGCGCCCGCGTAGAACGCCGGAATCACGGGCATAATCAGCGCGCCCGCGGCTTGCGCCCGCAGCATGTTCTCCAAATGAATCCGGCTCAATGGCGTCTCGCGCACGCAGAGCACCAGCCGCCGGCCCTCTTTTAGGCACACATCCGCCGCACGGCTCACCAGGTCATCGGCCACCCCGCTTGCGATTTTCCCAAGGGTGCTTACCGAACACGGCAGAACCACCATGCCATCCGCGGAATAACTGCCGGAAGCGACGGACGCGCCAATGTCGGCGTTCAGCAGCGCCTCGAACTTTGTAGCCGGAGTTCCCGCAAGCGTGGCCGCCAACTGCCGGGGGTCGGTGGCGCGGATGCCCAACTCGTCGGCGATCACGCGCATCCCGCTTGAGGTGACGACGAAGTGGACGCGCCCCACCCGGGCATCGGCGTCCAGCAAACGCACCAGCGTCTGCGCGCACACTGCTCCGCTCGCACCCGTGATGGCCACCGTGATTACTTTTTTGCTCTCATTCGCCATGCGTATTGTCCGAGTTCCGATGCTACGCAGCCGTTTCCGCCAAAGTCAAGAAAGCCCTTCCCCTTCGCGCCTAAAACCACGTGTGCCGCGCATATTCCCGGTATTCTTGGCCGAATTTCTCCTCCAATACGCGCGCCTCGCGCCGGCTCCGGATGAGCTGCATCGGGATGATCACCACGAACACCAGCAGCCACAGCGGTTTTTCAAAAGCGAGTGCGCCTCCCGCTATCGCAATCGCGCTGAACACGTAGATCGGGTTGCGGATTCGCGAGTAGATCCCGCGCGTCACCAGTTGCCGTGCCTCAGGCCGCACGCTGAAAGAATCCCCGAGCTGCACGTGCGCCATCCCCCAGAAAACGAATCCCATAATCATCATCGCCATCCCGGCAATCCGCAGGGGCGTCCACGGTAAGTCCCGGGTCAGCGCATACACCATCGTCACAGCCGCCACCGGCAAGGCCACGTAGCGAAAATGGCTTTTCTGCCCCATCCGGCCCAGTCTACCCAGCCTTCTCGCTCGGCGCAAAAATTTCGGCTCTTCGACGCGTCCGGTTCGCCGCTCTCCTGCAGCCGTTTCGGTGCCGCCGAACGATTCGAACTGGCCTCGATGGTAGAATCGGGCCGCAATGGATGAAACGACACTGCGCGAATTGCTGCGCGAAGTGCGCTCCGGAAAGCTCGCAGAGAACGCGGCAATCGATCGTCTGCGCGGTTTGCCTTTCGAGGATCTCGGCTTCGCTAAAGTGGATCATCACCGGGCGCTCCGCCAGGGATTTGCGGAAGTCGTCTTCGGACGCGGGAAAACTCCTGCGCAGGTTGCGGAGATCGTGCGGAGTATGCTGGCCCGCAAGAATGGCAGGCGCAACATCCTCGTGACGCGCGCCGATAAGCGGATTCATGCCGCCATCAAACGGCTCGCGCGCGACGCCAGGTTTTATCCCCTCTCCGGCGCGATTTTGATCGAGCGTGACCGGACGATCCGCGGGAAAGGCGACATTCTGGTTGTCTCGGCGGGGACCAGCGACATTCCTGTCGCCGAAGAGGCGCTCGTTGCGGCGCGGGCGCTCGGCAATCGCACCAGCTCCATCTATGACGTCGGCGTGGCCGGGCTGCACCGCCTGCTGGGCCACCGCGAACAACTGACCTCGGCTCGCGTCATTATTTGCGTGGCCGGAATGGAGGGTGCGCTGCCGAGTGTCGTCGCTGGGCTCGTCGCCGCGCCCGTCATCGCCGTGCCCACCAGCGTCGGCTATGGCGCAAGCTTCGGCGGAGTGGCCGCGCTGCTCGCCATGCTCAATAGTTGCGCCTCCAATGTAAGCGTCGTGAACATCGACAATGGTTTCGGCGCGGCCTGTGTGGCCTCCTGTATCAATCGCACTTAGACCACCGACCTGAAAGTCAAATCCCGTAGTCCCCGGGCGCTCGGGACGGGAAAAAAGGGTCAGGCGCGGGGATCGAGCAATACCTTCAACACGCCGGGGCGGCGCGCTTCGCGAATCGCTGCCTGGGCCTCGCGAAGCGGAAAGACACGGGAGATGAGCGGGCGCGGGTCCACCCGCCCCGTTCGCAGCAGATCCAGCGCCTGCTTGAATGGCCCGCATCGCGAACCGACCACCGTCAGTTCGTCCACCACGATCGGCCAGGTTTCCACGTGCGCTGCGCCGTGAAACGTGGATTTGAGGATCAGGGTACCGCGTGGCTCAGTCATGGCGATGGACGCTGCGAGTCCTTGCGGCGATCCCGTCGCATCCACGACAAAAGGAAATCGCTTCCGGCTTCTGCCGGTGTGTGTTCGCGTCCCACTCCCGGGAAGTGCTATGGCAACCCCACGTTTCGCTGCGAGTCTGAGTTTTTCCCGGTGATGGCCATGCAGGGTTACCCGCGCTCCGGCTGCCGCCAGCACCTGCGCGATCAACTGGCCGAGTTTCCCATCCCCCAATACAGCCACCGCCGCGCCGCGCCCCACGGCAGGCACTTGCGCGAGGATCTGGCACGCTGCGGCCAGCGGTTCCGCAAAAACCGCGCACTCGTCCGGTACACCCGGCGGCACAGCGTGCAGGTTGGCGAGCGGCAGCGTCAGATATTCCGCGAACGCTCCGTCGTGGTTCAAGATGCCCAGCGCGCGCCGCCGAACGCAGTGCGTGGGCATGCCGCGTCGGCAGAATTCACAGAGCGTCCGGAAGCCCATCCCGTGGCAGGTGATGTTGATTTCGCCTACCACGCGCCGCCCCGCCCAGCGTTTCTCTGCGAGCGGGGGTGCCTCGCCACTGCCTCCGCACGCAGCCACTTCGCCGACGAATTCATGTCCCAGCGTCCCGCGGAAGTTGTGATACCCCCGCAGGATCTCCAGGTC